>JAYEIY010000091.1:0-2811 GCA_034660375.1 Verrucomicrobiota bacterium | reverse complement strand
GTCAAGCTTTATTTTGTTGAAAATCTTAAAATAGTCTTTTATTCTAAATCAGAGAGGCAAGTGGATCGACATCATCTGCACAAAACCCAAGGGTGAGGTGTCTAGTCCAGCCTTCTGCATATTTGAATCTCTCTGATTTTTCACCTATCTTCAACGACATTTCTTCGAGAGTTTTTATATATGCATTCACTCCCTGACTTTTATCTAGCCATTCTTTTTGACTTTTGTGTAACCCCAGCATTTCTTTTTTCAATTCTATTTTACTTTCAACATCAATGTAAAATCCTGCATCAACATCATTGTTCAAAGGATCTTTCAATCCGTATGGCAATGCGTGGTATATTGTTACAGGTTGAGAAACTGGATTTTTATGAGGAGTTACAGGGAAATTTCTCATTCCTCTGCAAAATGCGGCTGATACAGTCAATCTACATGTATTAGAATGGTCTTCCATGTATTCAGAAGGAGAATGTGTTAGAATTATTTCAGGAGCGACTTCACGAATAATCGATCCCATTTTGGCAAGCAGTTTTTTTTCATAGAAAACTTCAAGGTCATTAACAAGGCTTTCATGATAGACAGCTCCAATTAATTCTGTGGCTTTAATGGATTCCTCTCTCCTTATTTTTATTGCTGTTTCCGTTTCATAACATGCAGTTCCACAAGAACCGTTTGCTATATTCATATAATGAATTTCATATCCGGCATCCTTTAGAAGCATTAAAGTGCCCGACATCATAAATTCTATATCATCAGGATGACAACCGACAGCAAAAGCTTTTAAGTGTTCAGTCATAAATTAGCAGTCCTTAGTTAGCAGTTAGCAGTTAATAGTTTGTCGTTCTCTAATGCATTTCAACATCACAATCACCTACTCCGCTTCTTAGGAAACTAAATTGGACATTTGGGTGATCTGCAAGCAGCGACATAGGAACTGCTGCATCTGCAATATTTTTAGCTATCATTAATGTTGTCAAACGTTGTCCGAATGGATTGTCATGATGTCCTGGATGCCAAATTGACACTTTTTCTGTTTTCCAAGTTTCAACTGGACCTACAGTAACTGCTTGATGTGGAACATTTTGAACAGTTCCTCCTCCGGAAGTTCTTGCATTTTGCATTAGAGTCATTGGATGAAGATCAACAACTCTTGTCCCCAGCTTACGAAACTCTTCCGATGTGGGCGGAGTTTTAAGATTTACACCGTCTCTTTTTAACGGATCATTAAAAGCCCAATGCTTAACCTCGCCCTGTCCTCCTTGCATAAGAATACATCTAAATTGATTATAACTGTCAGAATATGCTTTTGCATCAACGGCAGGAAAATGCATATTTTCGAGAGGCATCGCAAGGTCTTTGCGAATTTTATTAAAGCAAAGATCCATGTCAGCTTTGGCAAAACCAAGCGGAAAATTTATATCAACTTCTTTGCCGTCTATAACCCATTCATCCATTCCCCAAAAATGACAGTTTTTCAAATTTAGATTAAGGGAATTCACCAACTGTGCAACAAGAGGTAATTGTTCAGTTGGTCCTATAGGTCCACATATTCCGGCTGGAACTTCTTCTGTCGCTTGGCTCCATGCATCTATGTATTCCAGGGCCTCTGCAAGGAAAAATTCTTCTCTTGTATCATATATTTTTATATTAAAACCGTCGCGCGAAAGCCCTTCTAAATCCTCCGCTTTTAATTTTGCTGCATCATCAAGAATTTCTCTGTCTAAAGTTGTGTAATCCCACCATTCAGGTGCTACTCTACTAACTGCTCTCATTTAAATCTCCTTTTTACATATTTTTGATTAATTCACAAAGTCTTTCTGTTATTTCTTTTAAAGTGCCAACTTCAATCAACGTCACTACTGAATTTCCCACTATGTATTATTCTTTTTTATTTTCACAGTATTTTTATACGAAGATATCTCTGAGAATTTTATTTCTTAAGATATTAACAACGCCTTTTGAACCACTATATTCTTCTTCAGGTGCAATACGAACATCTAGTTTTTCTACCGCAGCCGGAAAGCATTTTAATGCTATACACTTTTTTACTGTTGAGAGTAGAATATCTCCCATCCCTGCAAGTTCTCCACTCATAATAATTGTTGAAGGGTTGAGAATAGCCACGACCGAAGCAAGGGAATCTCCTATTTTCTCGCTTATTTCATATGCTAAAGTTGACGCTGCCTTATTACCGTTAGCAACAGATTTTACAAAATCAGAAATTAATGTTTCATCTGATTTTATTGGAATGAACACACCACTTTTCAGTAGTTCATTTACTCTTCTACGAACTCCGGTTGATCCAGCTATAGCTTCCAGACATCCTCTATTCCCGCAATTGCAGATAGGTCCGTTTGGATCAATAACAATATGACCAATTTCCATTCCCGTATTCTGATCTCCTTTGAATATTTCTCCTCCTTTCATAAATGCTCCGCCAATCCCAACACCAAACTCAAGAAGAAAAAGACTTTTTTTGTTTTGATTACAAAGCTTACTATATTCATAAAAAGCCATTGTCATCGCACCAGGATAAACAGTATTATATTTACATCCAAATTCTTTAGCCAGCCATTTTTTAGTTTGAAGATTTATCCAGCCATCAATATTACTGGCATTAAGAGATATTCCTCTTTTAATATCCACAAAACCTGGATCAGCCAAGCCTATTCCACCAATATCATTAACAGAAATTTTGGACTTACTACATAATGAATTAACAGTTTCCACTATCATTCTATGAGCTATCTCAACATCAATTTTTTTAGATAATGAAATACTTGAAGAACAAAGAACCCTTCCCTGAAAATC
>JAYEIY010000090.1:0-13809 GCA_034660375.1 Verrucomicrobiota bacterium | reverse complement strand
CTACGGTGAATATCCCCGGTGGGGATAAAACGGAGATTCTTTTTTAAGAATTGACCTTAGATGAGGTGGAATAATATCCTGGATAAAAAAAGGGAATCTGAGTTGCTCGATAACTTGGAGCTCTGGTCTATATAAACATCAAGATTGTAGCAAAAAAGATAAGGCAAGTTACTACTAATTTAAGTTGTTTCTCAGGAAGTTTGACTGCAAGTCGGCTACCGACAAAAACTCCGGCAAGAGATGCAATAGTCATAATAAGTGCTGTCTGAAAATTAAGCTGTCCATTTCCTCCGTAGATAACTGTAGCTGATAGAGTAAGTAGAACGGAGATTAAAATTGAGGTTCCTACAGTTTTTTCTGATGAAAGACCAAAAAAGAGAATAAGAAGGGGAATGGTTATTACCGCGCCCATTGATGTCGCCCCCATAATACCTCCAACAAATAGTCCTAAAAAGGCACCAAAAATCTTTTTTTTGTTAGAAATTTTTTCTTTACTATAGCTTGGCGATTTGGAGATTGCCACATTCTTTTGATCTAAAACAGCAGTCTTTTTCTTTCTTGTTTTAAATATTTGCAAAAGAAGCATCAAAACGGATAGTATGAGCATACAAGCAATAAAGGTCTTCAAATTTGCCTGAAAACTTTCTATCTTTGGACCATTTCCTTTGTTGAGGTTTATATATTTATTTATAGTCCATGCGGCTAAAATGCTACCCGGTAAGGCACCAGAAAGAAATATGAATGCTATAGAAAAATTGATGGTCTTCAATTTGTAGTGTTCAAAAAATGCATACATTCTAGAAAGTGCTGCATAAAGACTTGCAGTCCCTACAGCTTCGGGCGAAGGCATTTTGAAAAATAAGATTAATACAGGTACAATTAAAGCACCGCCCCCAACGCCGGTAAGACCTATCGTAAATCCTACAATTAAACCTGCAACTCCTCGCATTAGTATATCTACAAAACTTAAATCCATATAGATTCTCTCTAATTAATTTAAGGTGCCCTTTGTGGAGAGCACTCCCTCTATATTTTTATCGATTGTTAATGCCTGAGATATTGCCTTTGCAAATCCTTTAAAGATCGCTTCAAAAATATGGTGTACCTCTTCTCCATAAAGTAGTTCAATATGAAGATTCATACCTGCATTTACTGAGAGCGCCTGAAAAAATTCATGAAATAGTCTTACATTGATAGTCCCGGCTTCTTTAGTAGAGGTTTTTACCTTGTAAACAAGATATGGTCTTCCCGAAAAGTCAACAACCACCCTTGCGAGTGATTCATCCATTGGCAGATAACTCCAACCATAACGTTTTATTCCTATTTTGTCGCCGGCAGCTTCCTTTAAAATAGTACCAAAAACTATTCCCAAATCTTCAATTGTATGGTGTGCGTCTATATCAAGGTCTCCTTTTGCACTTATTTCCAGATCAATTAAACTGTGTTTCGCAAATAGCTCAAACATGTGGTCTAGAAAAGGCAATCCTGTGTCAATAGAAGACCCTCCCTTACCATCAAGATTAATTTTTATTCTTATATCAGTTTCTTTTGTCTTACGTGATTTTTCTGCAATTCTCATAGTTTTGACCATATTATTTTATTAAAGACTAAAGTATTGTTATAGAATTGGTTATTTTCTCTACAACGTCATTGAGTGTCATATTTGTAGTATCTATTATTTGTGCATCTTCAGCAGGTTTTAGGGGGGCGACTTTCCGTTCTGAATCAATTTTATCTCGCATAGCTATTTCTTTTGCGACAGTTTCGACAGTAGAACCCTCTTTGACTTCTCCAGGTTGTGCCAGTCTGCGACGAGCGCGCTCTTCAGGACTTGCCGTAACATAAAATTTATGTGCTGCATTTGGAAAAACTACGGTACCTATATCTCTGCCTTCCATAATAATAAGCCCCAAAGAAGAAGATTTTCTTTGACGTTCCACCATCCATTCACGCACTTCCGGAAGAGTTGCCACCTCGCTTACATGGGATGCAACTTCCGGAGAACGAATATTCTTATAGTTCACTTTCTCTGAATTAAGCATAAGTTCCAGAGAATTATCATTTTTTTTTGTATAACGTATATCACAATTGCAAAGTAAATCAGATATTTCTTGTGAACCCGTTTTTATTTCTATATCATCCCTTATTATCTCCAGTGTCAGCGTCCGGTACATATCACCGGTGTTGACATAATATCCACCCAGATTTTCTGCAATAAGACGGGCAACAGAGCTTTTTCCGGATGCAGCGGGTCCATCAATTGTTATTTGTATCTTTTTCATATTACAATCCTCATACAAAGTTCTTCAAACATAAGCCATTTAGAAACTGATGATGAAACACACTTTTTATAGGCTTCTGTAATTAAATGAATTGCTTCAATAATCTCAGGACCTGTGTATTTTTCGGCTGCGAGTGCTTTAAATTTTGCAGCAAAAGGATGACCGTTTATTAATTCAGAGCAGACTTCATAGGATTTTTTTTCATCATCAGAGAGTTTTTGAATTACAAATGGAATTCTTCCTGGTGATGAATTAGTAAGACGCAGAAAAAGTTTGGCTTGCAATAATAATTTAAAATATTTAATACAGGAAGATATTGTACCGATTACTTCGGTTTCCGGATTTTTCATATTATTTACTGTCCTACGTAAAGTTTCAAGCATAAAATTTATATCACGTTTATCAAAAGCTGTATTGATTGCAAAAAAAATTGCTTCTCTTTCTCCAACACATATATCCTGTAGATCCTCCGCCATAATATAACAATTTTCTCCTTTGTAACAGAGAATCTTGTCAAGTTCAGAATTAATTCTTGCTATATCTGTGCCTATAACTTCCGTTACATAATAAATAGCGCGACTGTCTAATTGGATATTCCTTTCAGATGCCCCGGATTTGATAAGAACACTGACTTTTTCTCTCCATCCTTTGTCCGTAAGTTTGGGAGCATCAAAAAAACTGACTTTACCATTTTCATTACAGGATCTATAGAAAGTCTTTGTTTTTAAAATACCGAATCCGCTGACAATAAATGTAATATCGTCGGGTAGCTTTTTTGCAAACATATTAGCTAATCCATGAAGCCTTTTGGTAAGGGGATCTGTGGATTTTATGGTTCCCTCTTTATCAAATGCATTAAAGTTTTTCAGCCAGACCGTTTTTTTTCCGCCCAGAAAAGGTGGAGTTCTCAAAGCGATAATACATTGTTTCAATAAATCGACATCATCTATCTTGTCATTTTGTGCATATATATCAAGAGAAAATGTATCCGGATTTGGACCCGCAGCCTTTTCTACAGCCTTTTGCGCTTCAACTTTTATTCGTGTTTCATTATTTCCAAATATGCCTATAATATTCATTATTTTCTCTTTTTTTTACCAGGAAAAATCATTTAATAAGTTATCAGTCTTCTTTGTGGGCTGAGTAGTTTTTGCAGGCGCAGTATCTATCGTATTTGTGGTATTTTCGCCGACAACATTTTCTCTGGCTCTAGGGACAAGAGATTCTTGTTCTTCACATTGTTCCGGGGTAAGTTCTACTGTGTTTTGAGTAAACTCTATTTTTACATCTTTTTGGGGAATGGTAATATCAAGATTAACATGCAAATGAAATTCATTTATCTCTTTCGGAACCTCATAGAGAAGAGAATAAACGACAAATTCACTTTCATATTTGAATTTCCAGATTGTAGGATCAAAAAACCCCTTCTCTTTTGTCAATGCTTGACATTGATATGCCTTGTTCCCTCTCTTTAGGACATAGTCATATTTTCCTATGCTGCGTCCCTTTTTTAGTTTGACATCAATCAGAGCAAAAATAAAGCCTTTTTTCGGATAACGTTTTTCTTTAGTTGCAAGATCCATAAATTCAAATGTGTCAAGTAGTACATCCATGGAAAGGCCTTTATTTCTTGCAATATAAACATCCTTGTTGTAAACCCAAGAGACAGGCGCATTTGTTAACTCCAGTTTTTTAATTTTTCCTGTCGCAAACATGGGAAGAACCTTTTTTTTCGGTTTAGGAGCAGGTGCTTTTTCTTCGACGACTTCTCCTTCTTCTTTTTGTTTTTCCCCCTCAACCCCTTCTGTTACATCTTCCCCCTCTGCTTCTTCCCCCTCTATTTCCTCTGTTACTTCTTCCTTGTCTGCTTCTTCCCCATTAACTTCTTCTATTACTTCTTTCTTGTCTGCTTTCGCAGGTTTATCTTGAGCAAAAATTCCAGGTAAAAAGAAAAAAATTAATAGTACTATAGCTAACCTTTTAATCTTATCGAAATTTGTATTTCCATTTATTCGATGATTAATGTTGAGTGTTTGATGTTCTATATTTTGCAAACAGCCGGTTTTGTGCAAATCTCTCATTTGTATTTCCTCATCTTATTCAATTTTGATTTAAAATTGATTTTTGGATTTTAAATAGTTCTTCTGTTCCTTTTCTTCCTAACTTAAGCATATCATGAAGCTGTGATTCAGAAAAAGTATTCCCCTCAGCAGTTCCCTGAATTTCTACAAATTCTCCTGACTCGGTCATGATTATATTCATATCAACTTCAGCAGTAGAATCTTCTTCATAGTTTAAATCAAGTATCGGAGTACCATCTTTAATCCCTACGCTAACCGCAGCGAGTGACTGTATTATCGGAGAACTTTTTAGTTTACCCTGTTTAAGCAGTTTTTCAACAGCTAATTGCAACGCAACACATGCACCTGTAATGCTTGCACATCTTGTTCCTCCATCGGCATCTATCACATCACAATCAAGACTTATTGTTATTCCATCCAGTTTCTTAAGATCAACCGCAGCTCTTAATGCACGTCCAATCAAACGTTGTATCTCAACGGTTCTTCCCCCCTGTTTTCCCCCGGTTGCTTCTCTGCGAAATCGTTCATTTGTAGATGAGGGGAGCATTCCATATTCGGCAGTAAGCCATCCGCCTTTTACATTTTGTTTCCTCATCCAGTGTGGAACCCGCTCTTCTACTGAGGCAGAACAAATCACTCTGGTATTTCCTACTTTTATCAATACAGATCCTAGGGGATGTCTCAAAAAATTTGTTATTATTTCGGTTTTGCGAATTTCATCTATTTTTCTATTTCCAATTCGTGTAACTGCCATTTTGTATTCCCTATTTCCATTTTTATTATTGATTAAGCAAATAAAACTTGTGCAAAAAAAGACTTGTGCTATCTTGATGAGCTTACAGGACATCTTGTTTTATATGAAAAAAAACGTTTTTCCCTAACTCTGAGGATGCGTCATTCTTTAGAGAGTATTATATCTAATTATTAATTATTTTCAATCCGTGAGATACTACATTTATCATAAAACTAAAATTATTCTAAATATTAGTGTGTGCTGTCTCTTTTTCATAGGATGCACAGATAAAAAGGTATCGTCAGATTTTAGTTATCTCAAAAATCAGGTGATTATTGATCTCTTCAAAGCGATCGAAGAAACAAATGAAGGGAATGACAACAAACAGATAATTCCTATTCTTCGACGAGCCAAACAATTATTCCCAAATGATAATTTTGTTAATTTAATCCTTTCTAAAGAACTAGAAAATCAAAATATTGCAAAGCTTAACACCCTATTAAAAGCACAAAAATGGACTGAGATTAAATCTTTTCTTGAGGATGAAATACGGATCTATGGGATGACACCACGTTTAAAGAAAATGGTGGAAGTCGTTAATAATTTTGTTGCTTTACATAACTATTTCATGAAGAAAAAACAAATTACGAACTCAAAAGAATATTTTAATGAAATAAGGGAACTAAAAAAAACAATCTCTGTCTTAAAAAAAGAAGTATTATTTAAAAATTGGTTTTTTGCCGAAAAAAAGAATGCACACACTCTCTTTTTAAAAGAAAAATCAATGATTAAAAAAGAGGTGATCTATAAGAAAAAAAATCTAACAAACAAGACCTTGCTTTCATTAATGTTAGCACAGGAAAAACTAATTGTACAACTAAAACCAGGAGATATAAATTGAAAAAATCTACAATGAAAAATATAGCCGTTCTCACCATCACTCTAGTCGCATTCCTCGCAATAATTGCAATGCAAACTAACGCAGAAGACAAAAAAGAGACTAAAGTTTCTGAAAAAAAAGAAATAAAAATAAGCGGAAAAAAAATAAACCCTAAAAATGTCCCCCCTCTCCCAGGAAATGTTCCAAACAAAGCAAAAGCAACAGAAATGCTCTCCTTTCTTCCAAAAATAGTAGCAGAAGTCGGTGAAGAAAAAATTACCGATAAAGATATTATCAAAGCTCTTACTCCACAACTTCTACAGGTTCAAATGAGTGGACAAAAGATTAACCAAGACAAAATTAAAGATATGGCAACAGGATTTATTGATGGTCTTATCCAACGTACAATCCTTACAAACTTGGCTAAAAAAGAAGATGTAAAGCCCGACATGAAACAAGCTGAAGAATATTTGGAACAAACTATACAGCGAATGGGAGGAGAGCAGGGATTTAAACAAATGCTTACAATGACAGGCAAAACAAAAAAAGAACTCTTGGACGAATTGTCTATGGATATGGCAATTCAGAAGTGGATTCAGGAAGGGATTGCAAGTAAAATAGAAGTGACAGATGATCAAGCTGAAGTCTTTTACAATGAAAATAAAAAAGACTTTTCTTCTTCCTCAGAAATTAAGACATCCCATATTCTTCTTAAACTGGAAGAAGATGCCGATGACAAGAAAAAAGATGAGACAAAAAAGAAAATATCAGATTTGCTTAAAGAACTTAAAGATGGTGCGGATTTTGCAGAATTAGCAAAAAAGAACAGTGATTGTCCATCTTCAAGTAAAGGTGGTGATTTGGGTTTTTTCGGAAAAGGAAGAATGGTTCCCGCATTTGAAGAAGCTGCCTGGTCTCTGAAAGTTGGTGAAATAAGTGATGTTGTTAAAACACGTTTTGGATATCACATAATAAAACTAACCGACCGCAAAGAAGGCGGAACACAAAAATTAGAAGAAGTATCCGAAAAAATAAAAAATTATCTAAAACAAAAAGCCCTTTCTGAAAAAGTCCTTGCCATGATTAAAGATGCTGAGAAAAAAATAGGCGTAAAAAGATATTTAGAAAAGAAATAAAAAGATTTAAAACAATTTTTTCATCTAATGAAATCAATATTTTTTAAATTTCTGCCTGTTTTAGTTCTCTCTCTTATGAGTTCATCTTGTATGTATTTTGGGATAATTGAGACTAATTCTTCAGTCGGTAAAAAAAAACAAAGTATAGATGAGAAAGTTGTTATCTCGCAGAAAATTCCGTTCGTGGGTATATTGTATTATCCTTATTTATACAAAAAAAAACCTCATCCAATTGCAACTGCAGTTCCGGATTATTCAAGTTGGCATAATACAAGAATGCTACGGGATCTGGAACGGATGGGGGGTGCGGAGATTGATGCAGTAATTACAACCTTTTGCATTGAAGATATTTTTGACAAGAAAATTTCTGATAGATATCTCAAATTTATAGAATTGGCAGGCAGTCAAAAATTCTATCCGCGAGTTTCTTTTCTTGTAGACAGTAAAAATGCTGATGACACTCAAATTCATCAGTTTTTACAATGGTGTCTCAAACAGAATATTATGTCTAAAAAAGGTTTTTTTAACTATAAAGGACGCCCGTTAATAATATTTAAAAACGTATCAGAAACAACAGATATTTTTCATCCTGCATTCACAATTCGTAAAATTGGAACCAAGCGTTCAGATTGGTCTCTCCGCACAACCATAGATCCACAAAAACTACAACTATATGCTAAAAAAGAACAGGGAATTGTTTATACATCATTTCAAAAAAATGGGAATTGGTTGATAGATAGAGACTGGAGAGGACGGGAATTTAAAAACTTTTTCAGAAAAACTGTCGCCCTTCATCCTGACATCCTATTAATTGCCAGTTGGAATGATTATGAAAATGGTGCATTTGCTGAACCCAATTCTATGGATGAGAATACAATGTATGATAGACTATGTAGCGAAATATTAAGATTGAAATATCCTCTAAAAAAATCCTTTTTGTGGTAGGAGAATATATGTTAAAAAGAGAATTGATAAAATACGTATTAAAGAGCAAAGAAGAAGGAAATCGAATTGTCAGAGTCTGCGGTTGGGTTAGAACCCGCCGAGACTCCAAAGGTGGATTTTCTTTTCTTGAAATTAATGATGGATCATGCTTTGATAATATTCAGATAATAGCAGATAATTCTTTGAAAAATTATGAAACCCAAATCCGTCATCTTCATCCCGGTAGCTCCGTGAGCGTGACAGGTTTACTTGTAAAATCTCAGGGAAAGGGACAGGCCCTGGAAATTCAGGCAGAAAAAGTAAAAGTATATGGATTTTGTGATCCGAAAGAATATCCTCTTGAAAAACAGAGAATTTCGTTTGAACGTCTGAGAGAACTAGCTCACCTGCGACCAAGAACAAATACATTTGGTGCAGTAACAAGAGTTCGTAATGCACTGGCATACGCAACACATAAATTTTTTCAGAAAAAAGATTTCTACTACATTAATACTCCTATTATTACAGCCAGCGACTGTGAAGGTGCCGGAGAAATGTTCGATGTCTCAACACTGAATGCTGAAAATCCACCTCGAAAAGACAAGGGACAAATAGATTATTCACAAGATTTCTTTGGGAAAAAAACAAGCCTTACAGTAAGCGGACAACTTGAGGGAGAGGCTTACGCATCCGCTTTGGGAAATATATATACATTCGGTCCAACTTTCCGAGCAGAAAATTCTAATACACGCCGACACCTCTCCGAATTCTGGATGATAGAACCCGAAATGGCTTTTGCCGATCTTCAGGATGATGCCGATCTGGCAGAAGAATATCTTAAATATCTTTTTAAATATATACTCAAAAATTGTCCTGATGATTTACAGTTTTTTAATAAAAGAATAGAAAAATCTCTGCTGAGTACACTCCAAAGATTAGCAAAATCTTCATTCAAACGCATAAGTTATACAGATGCAGTGAAAATATTGATTGATGCAAATAAGGATTTTAAATTTAAGCCAAAATGGGGATGTGATTTGCAAAGCGAACATGAAAGATTTTTGACAGAAGAAGTTTTCAATGGTCCTGTCACAGTTATTGATTATCCAAGAGAGATCAAGGCATTTTATATGCGCTTGAATGATGATGAAAAAACTGTTGCAGCAATGGATGTATTATTGCCAAAAGTCGGAGAAATTATCGGAGGTAGTCAGAGAGAAGACAGGCTTGATATCCTGGAACAGAGAATTTCAAACTCAGGTTTTTCTCCAAAAGAATATCAATGGTATTGCGGACTCCGCAAATTTGGAAGTGTTCCACACGCCGGCTTCGGACTTGGCTTTGAAAGAATAGTTCAGTTTTGTACCGGGATGCATAATATTCGTGATGTCATCCCATTTCCACGAACCCCTAATAATGCCGAGTTTTAAGCAGAAATAGACAGTGTACGAAAAGCCTTTGAGCTAAGCGAAAAAGGCTTTTCGTGCAATGTCTTATTGCGATTTTCTTTTGTTGATGGCGATTACGGATTTTGCTTTTTTAAAGTATTGTACAAGCGGTCTTTTTGCGGGGCATACATAAGAGCAGGATCCACACTCCATGCAATCGCCAACATTATATTCTTCTGCCAATTCAAAGGCTTCTGTTTCAACCTGAAGACTGATTACTGACGGAATAAGATTCATTGGACATACATCTACACATTTGCCACAACTAATACATGGATTTCCTTCAAAAAGAGAAGTTTCGTCTTTAGATAAAAGCAGTACACCTGAAGTATTTTTTGAAATGGGGACTTCAAGAGAATGTTGTGCCATTCCCATCATTGGTCCGCCCAGGATTACTTTTCCCGGATTTTCTTTTACTCCTCCCGCGCATCTAAGAACTTCAGAGAGAGGGGTTCCAACGCGAAATTTCCAATTACCCGGGGAGACCAGAGGGGTTCCGGTTACAGTTGTGATGCGTTCATAAAGGCTCTTGCCTTCAACGACAGCTTCGTAAACAGCTACTGCAGTACCTACATTCTGGACAACACATCCGACTTCAAGGGGGAGACCTCCTTTATTTGGGACTTCTCGTCCTGTAAGGGCATAAATAAGCTGTTTTTCTGCACCCTGTGGATAATGTACCTGTAGATTTTGTATAACTATGTCATCATTATATGCTTGTGCTTCTCTTAATGCGTTCATAGCATCTTTTTTGTTATTTTCTATTCCAAATAATGCCCTTTTTGTTCCGAGAATATACTTGAGAAGCCGTGCGCCTTTTATTACAGTTTCGGGAGATTCAAGCATTAATCTGTGATCTGCAGTAAGATATGGTTCACATTCAGCACCATTAAGGATTAGTTTGTCTATAGTTTTTCCTTTTGGTGGAGAAAGTTTTACATTAATTGGAAATGCTGCACCGCCCATTCCAACAATTCCGGCTTCGGCTATTCGCTTTATCAACTCTTCTGGTTTGGCATTCTCCCAATCTTTGATTGGTTCCATTGGTTCACATGCTGAGTCTTCTCCATCACTTTCAATAATAATTGCGGGGCTCGGCATTCCGTTTGGTCCCGGGCAATTGCATATATCTTTAACAGTGCCACTTGTAGGGGCATGTATGTTCGCTGAAATAAAGCCCGCAGCTACTGCTATTTTTTGTCCTTTTAGAATATTATCTTTCTTTTTAACGATAGGTTTTGCGGGGGCACCTATATGCTGGGAAAGGAGAACCGTATATTCTGAAAATAGTGGAGGCTCTTGAATAGAGCATTTTTCAGTCAAATATTTTCCATCATTTTCAGGATGAATCCCACCAGCGAAAAAGAGTACTTTTCCCATATTATTTACCTTCTTTTACTTTTTTAGCTTCTGTTATTTTTTTGAGTTTTTCTTCCAACCCAAGTTTTGGTTTGATTGTCTTTACGGGGCAAGCATTAACAAGTTCAATTTTCGGGGCATTTTCATATTTAATTTTTGCGAGAAATCCATCCATTTCAATAGAGTCTTTCCCAGCCTCTTTCAGACATTTTCGACATCCTATACACCCCGTTTTACATACTTTTCTTTGAGCAGGAGCTTTTAGAGGAGAACTACACAAAATATGACATTCTGCAGTTTCCGGGACAAGTTTTATTAAGTCTCTTGGACATGCTTCAACGCATTTCCCACAGCCGACACAAAGATCAGGATGAACAAGTGCTATGCCTGCTTCTGTAATTTCTATTGCATTAAAAGGACAGGCGTGAACACAGGATCCCAGCCCTAAACACCCATATCTGCATGCTTTCACAGAACCAGCAGCAAAAACAGCAGAAGCACAGTCATTTATACCATTATAGAGACTCAGTTCAGGAGAATTTTCATTGTCCCCACAGCACATTACAACAGCAACATCCTTAATTTCTGATAAGGCCTTTATACCAAGAACTTTACCAATTGCATTAATGTCATCTGAAGAGCAAACCGGACAATCAGTCGGTTCTACTTTTCCTGCCACCAATGCTTTTGCAAATTCTGAACAACCAGCCAATCCACAACCTCCGCAATTGGCTCCCGGCAAAAGATCTTCTGTTTCTTCTACACGTGGATCAATATAAACTGCAAAAACCTTTGTCGCTATCCCAATCAGAACTCCAAGAGCAAGTCCTAGAAGAGTTAAAAATAAAATTGCACCTGTCATAATTTAATCTTTTGTTTTTATTATTGTTGTTGTTGTTATTATAGCTTTTTAGGCGGTAACAGGTTAGGAGGGTAGTGACAATTTGGTGGAGATATAACACCTCCTAATCATCTAAACTCCTATCCTAGTGCCTAGTAAAACGCTGTTTTTTTTAAACTAATCCGCTAAATCCCATAAAAGCCATCGCAAGTATACCAGCGGTAATAAATGCGATTGCTGTTCCCTGAAACGGTTTTGGAACCTGTGCTAAATCAAGCTTTTCACGAAGACTTGCAAAAAGGATGAGGGCAAGTCCGAAACCGAGCGCAGAGGCAAATCCAAATACAGTTGCCTCAAAAATACCACGTTCCATTTGGGCGTTAATTACGGCTGCTCCAAGAACTGCACAGTTGGTCGTAATCAGGGGGAGATAAATCCCCAGTGCATCATAGAGGGCAGGCAGGAATTTTTGTAAAATGATTTCTACGAACTGAACAAGAGAAGCAATAACAAGGATAAATGAGATTGTCTGAAGATATGTCAAGTCTGCTGGAATTAAGATAAATTTATTTATTGCTGAAGCAACTGCTGTGGCTAGTGTCATTACAAAAACCACCGCTCCTGTCATTCCTAAAGCTGGCTTGAGTTGTTTTGATACTCCCAGAAACGGGCAAACTCCCAAAAAACGGGACAAAACAAAATTATTAACAAAGATGGCTCCTACAATTAGTGCAAAATATGACATTTTAATTTCCTTTTTTTATTCTTTATTTTTTTTCTTTTTTCTTGCATAAAAAGCATCAATTTTATCCTGAATATCTTTGAACTCTACATCAACTTGATAAATCTGCTTGAAGTAATCTGCTGCTTCATCAAACTCCCCTATTTTTTCCAATGCAATCCCCAGAGAATAAAGCGTATCTTTCTTGAAATTATTCATTGTAGGCAATTTTTCAAGGATTCCTCTAAGCTGTTCAACGGCAATATCATACTGTTTTTTTGCCATAAAACACTTTGCCATAAATGATACTGATTTGTCTCTGAAATTTGGATTTTTCTGAGCACGCTGAAATTGTTTGAGTGCTTCAGAATAATATTTATGGTTGAAGTACATTTCTCCAAGTTCGTAACGGAATTCCGGATTTCCCGGGAAATATTTTATCCGTTCTTTAGCTCGTTCGAAACGCATGTCCTGTTTTTGGATTGCTATTTCTTTAATATTTTTATCAGCTTCTTCCCGATTTGCTTCATCTTCTTTTGCATATTCTTGCCATTCTTTGATAGCTTTATCATAGCTTTCTGACATTGTTTCAGAGATAGCGACATCAATATTTGCTTCCATTGTTCCGGTTATTTCAATTACACGGTTATAGCATTCAAGTGCTTTATCATACTGTTCGTGTTGTCTATAGAGTTTTGCAAGATTTCTTCTATTTGTGGCATTATCTGTTTCATTTACATCTGCTTCGGCACTTTTGATAAGATGTTGCAAGGTAGCTTCATCTCTTGCTACACTCTGTCCTTTCTTCTCAAGAGTTTCGGATTTATCTTTGTCTCGTATCAGATCATGAAAAGAATCTGCATCTTCCCAGTGTCCTTCTTCCATTGCGGCAAGTGCAGCTGCGCTTTTAAGGGAACCTAAAGCATCCTGATTCTCTGGACTTAATTCTACAATTTTTTGCTGAATACGCAAAGCATTATGTCCATCTCCCACACGACTGTATGCTTCTACTAGCCAATTAAGAACTCCCGTGCTCTTTGGATGATATTTTTCCGCCATTTCCAATGTATCAACAAGGTGCCTTCTCAATTCCAGTGCTTCAAATCCCTGGCATAATAGATTAAGAGAAGGTAAAAAAGTCGGATCATATATCAGACATTTTTCTGCAAGATCCATAGCTTTTTTCGGTTGATTTTTCTTTAAATATATTGGTCCAATAATGAAAACAGGTATCACCGTCATTATCCCTGCAAAAATCTGGCGGACTATATTGGTTTTTTCACCTATTCCTGTTTTTTCAAACTGTGTTTTTCTAATAGCTTGGCGTGCTTCCCAGAAAGCAGGTTCCTGCATTAATGTTTCTCTCAGCAATTCAAATGCATAAGCATAATTCTGTTGTCTTGC
>JAYEIY010000089.1:0-14035 GCA_034660375.1 Verrucomicrobiota bacterium | reverse complement strand
GTGTCAATCACACATACAAATCGTTCCCTGAAAGGGAACCTCAAAAAAACACAAAAACATTGAAATTCCCCTCCAGGGAATATTCTTTTCTTATTCATATCCCACCGCGATGCGGTGGGCTACGGTGGATATCCCCGGTGAGGATAAAACGGAGATTCTTGTTTAAGAATTGACCTTAGATGAGGTGGAATAATATCCTGGATAAAAAAGGGAATCTGAGTTGCTCGATAACTTGGAGCTCTGGTTATTAAAGTCATTTTGTTTGATGAGCAATGCGAATCTTTGGAGTACCAGAGCTCATCAGAGTTGTCTAATTCAAATGCAAGTTTTAATCGCGTTAATTGGTGGAATACTATTCACATATTCTATCGCTTTTTATTCTAAAACTAGTCGACTACTAGACACTTCTAAAATAATTTGAGGTTAAAAATATAAGCAACTGGTCCAACAGTCGACCAGTTTTTGAAATATTCATCAAAAAAAAATGAATTATTTTGACAAAACAACAAAAAAGTTGCATTTAAGTTAGACAGATGCTTCCACTGAAACTAATGAGCTCTGGAGTACAGAGCGAGGCACCGAGCGACCTTGCAAGGAAAGGGCTGAGGCTCCGATAGGGAGTAAGGCTTTGTCTCGCTTTTAATTGTCAGAAAAGATCATAGCAAATAGAATAAATGCTAATAGTCCGTATTTTACTGCGTAATATGGGATAAAATTGTGTACTATGACTTTCTTCTGAAAATGGATATTTTTCGTGTTTTTACCCTAAATAACGCAGTTGGATAAAACTTTTTTGTGGACAAGACAGTGAGCCGAGTAGCATAAATAATACTGCGAAGTAAAGCTAATGCAATATACGGACAAGTGTTGGCAACCTATATGGTAAAAATGTCGTTGAAAATCATTTTGTATTTAACTCAAAGGGTGAACATCTAAAGCCACATAACTCTCTGAAAACAAAAGAGATACACCCCCTAAATATATTTTTACTGTGTTTTCTCGGTTTACTGGATATGTTATAATATTTTATCTTCAGTTCCCAGTCCAAGTCCCGACGAAGCCGGTTATGTCTAGATTTGCTTCCGGTTTGTCTAGGTTAGCAGCCTGTTACTTGTTTGCGAAAAGCATCATCTGTAAAGAATTTGTAGCCAACCTGTGCGAGACTATTGGCTGTTTTTAGAGCTTGACTTAATCCAAATTCACTTTTTGCTGCTTTTGCAAATTCAATGGAATGTAGGGGGGCATTTCTGTCGTGATCCTGGAGAATCCCAAAATAAACATGTGTAGCTGGAAGAACCTGTGAAACATCTCCAAAATCTGTTGATGCCCTGGAACAACTCTCGGGAATTACCGGCGACATTCCCAAAGCTTCTGTGATACGAAAATATTCGTTATTTAGATGCTGATTAGGTGCTCCGCTTTTGTAGCCCCTTTCTTTTTCTTCCTGTAGAGATTCTGTTTCGGTCATCAATGCAGCCCCTTCAACTATCTTTTTTAAACGTTTTTCTAATATTTCCATAGTTCCTTCATCTTGAGCTCTAATATAAAATGAACACGATGCTGTTTCAGGTACAATATTTGGAACTGCACCTCCATTCGTTACGATCCCATGGATTCGTGATGTTTCCGGAGTATGTTCCCGCCAGGCATTGACTCCATGGAATAAAAGCATGATAGCATCAAGTGCATTTTTGCCCTTTTCCGGAGCACCAGAGGCATGTGCAGCTTTTCCTTTGAAAGATATATTAAAACGTTTTACCGCCAGACACCCTTTCCAGGTTGCAGTTCGAAATCCCGGATGCGCCATGATGACTGCATCTATTCCTGAAAGTCCACCTCTTTCTACAATATGAACTTTTCCCCCAGCCCCTTCTTCACCCGGAGTTCCCATAATTACAACTTTCCCGGGGATCTTTTCTTTTTTTAAAGTCTCTGCAAGTGCTTTTCCAGCTCCCAAGGCTGTCATTGCAATCAAATTGTGTCCACATGCATGTCCTAACTCGGGAAGAGCATCATATTCTGACATAAAACAGAAGCATGGTCCCTCAGTTCCAGAAACAGCTTTGTAAGCCGTTTCCAGCCTTGAGAATGGGATTTCTACATCGAAGCCCCATTCTTTAAGTAATTTTATCTGCTTTTCAACGGCCTTATATTCCTGTAGCCCAAGCTCAGGATTTGCGTGTATATCCAATGCGAGTTTTTTGAGAATATTGGAAGTTTCTCCAAGGGATTGTGTAATGTTACTATTCATTTTTATACCTTTTTATATTTATTTAGACATTGCACGAAAAGCCTTTTTCACTTTGTTCGAAGGCTTTTCGTGCAGGGTTTACTTAAGAAGTTTCATTTGGAAATATTGAAATCCGAAGATGCGTACAGCCGTATGGGATCAGTGTTATTTCTTCTATTTCACTTTCTAAGTTTTTAAGCAATTCTTTATTTTCAGGAATAGATGGAGTAAAGGAAAAATTCCCTTCGATTTTATTAGTAAAAAAGCCATCATCTTTATTCCAGTCTTCTCTGTCAACACTTGTCTTTTTTAAGAGAGTCAAATTTTTAATTTTCTTTGCAGGTACTATCAATTTTATGTGGGGATTCTTATGTTGCCATGGGATATCTGTCTTTTTTTCGAAAAAGACTTTTACAAAATCCTCTAAATTATCTTTATCAACACATAAAGCATATTGCCATGGACTATTTGCATATAAATTCCATGCAGGAAAATCCTTAGTTGCATGTGGTGCATCTTTATCAATTTCCCATTTTTCGTCTATTTGCAGTGCATAAAGAAGAGGACCTCTTTCTATAGCAACTCCTCCAGTGCACCACTCTGTAAGTTTTAGTGTCATAGGAAGTTTCAATATAAGGAGATCTCCATCTGAAAAAGTTCTATCTAATCTTAGAAATGTACCAGAAATAGGTTCTTCCTTGATTCTTTCTCCGTTCACTGTTACTTCGGGATTCTCACACCAAGAAGGAATTCTTATATTAAAATTAAAATTTGCCTTTTCCTTTGACTTTGTGTTTATTGTAAATTGTATCTTTTCCTCAAAGGGATAATCTGTTTTTTCTGTAATTGTAACTTCTTCATCAGCTTCTGTTACAAAATTTATTTTGGAAGGACCAAAAAGTGTAGCAACAATACCATTGGGAGCTTTTAACCACATTCTGGCAACATAATTTGGCCATATTCTTGTAACTTGTGCCGTACAGCATTCTGTGCCGGGTTTTGGACGATAAGACATCCATTCTGCACCGCATGCCTGAGGAGTATGGCATGAAAATTTGTCTGCAATGACCTGATTGGGGCTGGAAAAGTACTGAAGAGCTTTAAAGTCATCCTTTACGGCGGCAGGAGCTGCATTAAAACAGGCTCTTTCAATCTTATCTGCATACTCTGCATTGCCAGTTGCCATAAGCATGTATCCAGCCGTCCAGGTATAGTCTGCAATATCGCAGGTTTCATGTGCATCGGTAGAACTTTTACCACGAAGTTTTTCGGAGGAGGAACATACTCCATCTATAAGCATATGATTTTTATCAATTTTGATGAAAGCATTTGTAACGGCATCTAAATATTCCTGTATCCCTGTGTACATATAAAGTATTGTCGCAATTTTTATTGTTTCACAGTAAGTTACACCATGTTCATCCGCTACTATATCCGATAGCATTCGCTTTACGGAAACATCACTTTCAGGGTATTTCTCATTATACTTTCTGTAGTCTCTCATTGCCATTTCAAGAAGACGTTTTTCTCCAGTCATTTCGTATGTCCAGAGTATAGTTTCGAGACCACAGATGTCACGCCAGTCATAGTGCTCATATTTACCGTTAAGATAGTGGCTTGCAAGTAATTGCGGAACTTTTTGGTCTTTTGTCGCATAATAATAGGCAATTAGAGCTCTGAAAAATACGGCATGTGACCAGCGACCTTGATAAAGATCATTTGATTTTATAGAATCCGGACCGAGATAGCCGTCCTCATGAGGATTGTTGAGAACATGCTTTATCTGGTTTTCTGCTTTTTCTATAAGTGATGAATCTTTAAGAAAATAAGCACACCTTATCATACCATCAACCCAGTAGGCAGTCTGTTCAAATGGCCACCATGGTTCTCCTGAACGCATTGGAATATTATCCTGCATCCAGCCATCAGTGTCAAACGGATACCCCGCAACGTGAAGATTTCCAGTTAATCCATCTGCTTGTAGTTGAAGATAATTTTTGAGCCATCCAAATGGTTTTACCGATGAAAAACTATCAACTTCTGAAAAAGTACAATATGTTTTCACTTTTATTTTTCTCCTGTGTTATTTTGAAATGGAATCGGAAAGAAAATAGAACATTTTTAAATATTCTTTCTTTGCTGTATTCCAGTCATAATATCTTAGTTTTATATCGGTAGAAGGAGCTTTTATGCCCCAGTCCTTTCCTTTGCTTAAAACCAAACCGGCAGCTTCTGTCATTAATAATGCATTATCTGCATCATCTACAGGTTTGTATGCCTTTGCATCAGGACTTTCAAAAGTATATTTTTTATAGATAAGAGAACTTAGATTTTTTTCCAAAATAAGATAATTTTTTAAACTTGTTTTAACAGGACGGGGGATATCTGCCAGATAGGCTTCAGAGGCATCGTGAAGAAGTCCCCACATACATAGCTTTGCAGAGTAATTCTGTTGTGCCAAATATTTGGAAGTATGAATGCTGTGTTCTGCTACAGAATAAAAGGTGCGACAATGCCCATTAAATCTGCACTGCAATGATAGAGAGTGTGCTATATCCTCAATGTCAATAAAATCAACATTCGGATTACTTGGATTAATAACTTTGCCTGAAAAGGTTTCTATGAACATAATTTGTTGTTATTTTTATTGTTAGAGACAAGGCTCTACATCGCACCGAACATAAAGCTGCCGAATGTTGATACTGGCGCCTGTTCTCTCATATCCTGAACAGTTCCTTTAACCTCGTTGATAGTTTTTTTTGCATCATCATAGAGAGAGGCATCATTGATGAGTTTACCAAGTGTACCTTCTCCGTTATTGAGTTTTTCAGATATTTCGTATGCATTATCAATCATTTTTTTCATAGAATTATAGGCTGCTGCATTGTCAGTAAGCAATTTGGCAATCGTCGATTCATTATTCCTGAGTTTTGTGGTAAAATCTTTTATGTCCGAGACAGCTGAATTAAGGTTGTCGTAGAGTTCTTCATCGTTCATAAGTTTTCCGATAGTTCCTTTGCCTTCTCTTGCTTCATTGACAGCAAATTTCAATGTATCAGCAGCATCTTTGACTCCTTTTCCTGCCTCATCAACACTTTTTCCGGCTTTTTCTACGGATTCGATAGCACCTTTGGTAGTGCCCAAAATTTCTTTTGCTTCATCGTATAATTCAGGATTTCTCAGCAATTTTGCAATTGTCCCATCTCCGTTATTAATTCGTTCTGATGTTTCACGGAAATTTTTTATGGTTATCGAAAGGTTTTCTATAATTTTTTGTTTTTCTAGTGTTTCTTTGACTTTTTGGAGCAACTTTGATGCTTCTGTTATCAGGTCTGGTGGTGTGGTTCCTATTAGTGGAGTGTGCCTTGGAACAATACCGTTGTCACGGGGGCCATTTTCAATGTGTATATGCTTTCCTCCAAGCATAGATGTATTTCTTATTTCTATTTCATAACCATTATAGAGTTTTAATTGATTGTCTAGATGAAGTGTTACGTCCACATATCTTTCTTTTAGTAAAAATTTTTTTACTTTACCAACACGCATCCCGCGGAAAAGTACGAAATCACCTTCTTTAAGATTCGCAATATCGTTAAACTGTATATCCACAGGATAGCATTGTGTAAAGATATTATCTCTACTTAAAAAAATTGTATAAACGGCAAGAATTGTAAGTGCTCCAAAAAAGAACAAACCAACAAATAACTCCAGTAAATGCTCTTTCCACGTAATTTTTCTCGTTGATCCCATAGAAATCTCCTTTTATAGCTTTCTTATTATATCCTACAATCTAGGGCTGAAAGCCCCTAAATAAGAACGTATTTTTTTTTTAATTACGGGCTTTCAGCCCTCTTAATTGATAGATCTAAGGTTACCCAGAGCTTGTATGTTCTGGATTGTGATATTTCGGGCTTTCCTACTCGCTACGCTCATTGCTGATGTTAAGTTAGCCTAGTTGCAAGTAAAGTCAGCCCTAAAAACAAAAAAATTGAATTTAAAAAATAATGTTTTCTCTTGTTGATATAGAAAAATATATTTTAATGTTCAAAAAAGTCTTGCCATAACACAAATATTATTGCTAACGGACTAACCCAAAGAAGCCGGAAATCTTATATGATTTTTTTTTATTACATAAATCTTTTGTTAAAATTAAAAGCTGTGCAAAGCAAAGCACTCCAAATGCTTTGTGCAAAACTAGACGTTTTGTAGTTAGAAGCGTTTCTTTGGAGTGCTAGGTTCTACCTAGCTTTTACTTTTACATAAAAATTTATTAGAACAAGTTTTTCCATAAATAACAAGAATATTACAACAAAAGGACTAAGACGAAATTTCATCCACCTCTAACTTAATGCCTTCTTCCCAGAGTTCTTCAATATCGTAGTGTTCTCGGGTTTCTGCTCCGAAAATGTGTATTATTACACTTCTGTAATCCAGAACCAACCATTTACTTTGAGGATCGGCTTTGGCAGTTTTAGGAAGCAAATCAAGATTATCTTTTAAATCTTTGTATAAATGTCCCTCAATCGCTTTGAGATGAGGCGTCGAATTTGCTGTGCAGATTAAATAAAAATCTGCCAGCATAGAGACATCCCGCATGTCATATATTTCAAGATTCTCAGCCTTGAGATCTTCAATAATCCTGTAACAGTTTTTTGCCAATAGTTCTGATGTTAATTCTTTGTTTTTATCCACAGATATATGTTCCTTATTTATAATAAATTATTTTTTTGTTTGCAACAATGTTACGTTGTGCTTTCAAGGTAAAGTTTGTTTGTTTTGATATAATTCAAGACTGAAATAGGTAACAAAGTTGAGATTTTTTTCTTTAAAGCTAACTTTTGACGTATTTCTGTCGAAGAAATAGGGTATTCTGTTATTTTTACGACTGAAGATAATAGTTTTTTAGCAGATTCTTCTGAGAATTGCCTGGTAAGTAAAGTAACTGAAGGAAATGATAGTCCCGGACGATTAAAAATAATAAAATCATTCTCTTTAATGAAAATATCAGCTTTATACCAGGTATGAAGCTCATGAAGACTGTCCAAACCCATCAAAAAATAAAGCTTTTTTGCTGGATATTTTTTCTTTAATTTGTATATAGTATTTATTGAATAAGATGGTTCTTGTTTTTCCTGTAGTTCAAAATCTGAAACAATACAGTTTTTTAAATCCTTTGTAGCAAGTTTTAACATTTTAAAACGATGTTGAAATAAAGTAATTTTTAAATTTGTCTTATGCGGAGGACTCCAGGTTGGAAGAAAAATTATTTCTTCCGCAATCCCGGAATTAATCAGGTCTGATGCCATTCCTATATGACCATTGTGTACAGGATCAAATGTCCCACCAAAAATAATTGTCTTAATCATAAAAAAGAAAAATGCTAACATTATATTGAATTTCACAGGAATACAATTATCTAAAATAAGGCATCATTTTGCATTTTGCAAACTACTTTAATATAAAATAAGGATTAAATAGTATGAAAAGAGAAACTCCAATGGGGCTGTCACTTATTATTTGTGATACTATGATCGAAGATAAAAATACTGGGAAAAAATCACTTATAGGAATCTTTGATAGACTGGCAAGCATGAATTTCCCCTGTATGCACCCAACTCTTTCTGTCTTTGTTTCAATGACGAGCGGGCGGGGAGAATATCCATGTGAGATAGTTTGTAAACATAAGGCCGGAGAAGAAATAGCATTTAATGCAAAAGGAAAAGTTCTGATGAAGGATCCGAATCAGGTTGTTGATATAGTTTTTAATTTTAGAAATATTAAGTTTCCCTCCAAAGGTGTATACTGGCTCCAGTTCCTGGTCGATGATGTGCCGGTAATGATGCGACAGCTAACTCTGGCACAAATAAAACCGCAGGAAGCAGAATAATAATTAGACATTATACGAAAAGCCTTTCTTTATTCGTTCGAAGGCTTTTCATACACTGTCTAATTAAACTGGAACTGCTGTACTATCCAATATTTCTTTGATTATCTCTTCTGGAGTTATTCCGGCATATTTGGCTTTTGTGTCAAGTATAATCCGATGTTTAAGAATGGGGATAACTATATCTTTTACATCATCGGGTATTACATAATCACGTTTTTGCAGAAGTGCCCATGCACGAGAGCATATTGACAGCGTGAGTGAAGCTCTTGTGCTTGCTCCCAGTTGCAGTCTGGCATCAGTACGGGTGCTTCTCACAATTTTGATAATATATTCTGATATACTTTTGTCTATTTTTATATTATCTGTTTCCTTTTGCAACTCAAATAGTTCTGCAGATGTAATTACCGGTTTCAGGAGTTCCAAAGGGTGTTGCAGTTTTCTGTCAATAAGAATTTTATATTCTTCTTCTTCCTGTGGATATCCCAGTTCCAGCTGAATTCCAAAGCGGTCAAGTTGGGCCTCGGGGAGTGGATATGTTCCCTGAAACTCTATGGGGTTTTCTGTTGCTATGACCATAAAAGGAACAGGTAGTTTATGTCGTTCTCTATCACTTGTCACCTGTCCTTCCCCCATTGCTTCGAGAAGGGCTGATTGCGTTCTTGGAGATGCACGATTTATCTCATCCGCCAGCATAACGTTGGCAAAAATTGGTCCTTTTCGAAAATGAAAAGTGGATTCTTTTGCATTATAAACCATATTTCCAACTATATCTGTTGGCAATAAATCAGGAGTAAACTGAACTCGCTGAAATTCGCCGTCAATTGTTTTTGCAAGAGCTTTTGCCAGAGTTGTTTTTCCCGTCCCAGGTACATCAACAACAAGGATGTGGGATCGACTCAACAAAGCCATTAAAACATACTCTATTTCTCGTTCCTTGCCAATTATTATTTTATTGAGATTTTGTCTGATTTTATTTATCATATATTCTAATCACCCCAAAATTTTTAACTGGAAAAATAGATGTTGGACTTATAGACCGATGGATTTATGCATTGAGAAATCTACAGTGCAAGAGCAAGTATAAATACCATTACAAAAAGTGCTGCTGTTTCAATAATTCCCAAAATCATAAGATTATTTGTAAAGCCTTCGCCTGTTTCGGCAAATGAATCACATGCACCTGCAGCAGCTTTTCCTTGCATCCAGGCACTTACGCCCATTGCAGTACCTCCCAGGATCCCTGCTAAAAGATAGAATAACCAATTTGCATCCGCTGCCACACCATTATCTACTATCTCTTTAATCTTACCTTGCATTACGAGCATCAGAATAAGCCCATAGATTGTCTGTGAAAGCGGAGCTCCTGCAAAAACTGCTAACTGAAAAGGTGCTCTTTTTTTTTGTATATAACATTTTTTCCATGCTCCAACTGCAGCCATTCCTGCCGCTCCTGTTCCCAATGCGCTTCCAATTGCAGCGATTGACATTGATGCGACGGCTCCTGTTTTTCCTAAAGCAGCTACGAGATTAATATCCATTCGATTTTCTCCTTATTTTTGTTTTGTCAAAACTTATTTGACATTCTTTTATTAATTTTTTTTTATGATAAAGCGTACCCCAGCTTTATTCAGATTTTTTATGTTATGAGTAGCATCATTAGTTCTTTCTTTAAGAACCTGCCTACATTGTTCTATTTTAGATTTTTATTTTTTTTGGGTATTAGTGATTTATTTGTTATTTTTTTACTATACCCCAACCTGAAAAATCATAAAGTTTTTTTCCTGATTTATTCAAAAAAACTGAATTTTTTGCCTGATTTCATAAAATAATGTATACCATGTTGATGTTAAATCGGAGGAAAGAGAAAAAATTAGAAGTTTTGAACCACAAATAAACACAGATATTTTGAATTATTTTAATGCTTTCCGATTATTTAAAATAGGGATACCTGTCCCATCAGCTTCTAAAATATTACTTTCGTCTAAATCTATATCAAATTTAATTCTTTCTCCTTCTTTTGGATTTTTTTTAATGCTTCTATAATTGTATGCATCTTGCAATCTGGTATTTCTAATATATATTCTAACCTGATTGGGATTTTTAACATAAGGGTTTCTTTTTTTTTTGTAGTTGTTTTATTGAGTAAATAACACTTAAAATCATTATTAATGAGTTCTTCTTCATTTCAACTAAAGTTCAAAATCTCTGATTTTGAACTTATACAGCCTGTATGAAAAGATTTTTGCTTTTTAAAAAGCTTTTCGTGTAGGTTTTAATTATTTAATCGTGATAATAGAATTTTAAAAGAGAGCATTTATTATGAATATCTTTTTTTCTAAAATGATTGATTTTTTAAATCATAAAATTATAGAATCATTAAATCACAAAATTATATTCTTGTGTCTTTGCGCCTTTGTGGTGATAAATAATTCTGCTTATACCCAGGATGCGATAAAGAAGGTCGGCAAAAGTTCTGAAGAACAATGGCTTGAAGCTGTTTCAAAAGCAAAAAAAAAATTGGCAATAAAACTTGCTTCAGAGATTATTGATATAGAAAAATTAAAAGAAACCTCGGATCCTCAATATGTTTCCCTTGCGGAGAAAGAAAAGATAGGAAAGAATTTTCTGAAAGCACCTTTTAATCAATGGGATTTCAAGCTCTGGTATGATGCCTGGTTCTTTAAGCAAATTGCTGAGCAGGGAATAACTGTTGTCAATAAGCAGGGGGGTAAAGATAAAAATAGAACTTTGATCAGATTATTTTTCAGAATTGTTGTAGAGCGGATTAAGCCGAAGGAAAAAGAAAAGGCTCTGATTCCATGGCCATCAGGAATCTGGATCAGAAAATTCGGTGTCTGCGACAGACAGAGCTGGCTTTTGGCAGAACTTGCATATCAGGCTGGATTTGAAACCCAGATTATATATCTGATGATCCCCAGCACTGGAATTTCTCCGCATACAATTTGCGAAATCCGTAAAACAGAAATATTGTCAGGCGATACTCAAAAACAGACAATAATCAAAAGTGAAGTATGGACTGTCGATCCTTTTTCCCAAGTGCTTTTAACAGAAAAATCCGTTGCGGATATTGCCGGAAATGACAAATTGCTGAGACAGATATGGCCCCAAAAAAATATTTGGCAGAAGGCTGTAAAGCATAGCCACTTCTGGACTCCTTCCTACCCGCAGGATTACTGCGCAAGGAACATAGAATTATACAAAAAACTAAAAGCGAAACTCGGTAACAAATGTCCGAAATTCGGGGAAGACCCGAAAATGAGACTTATAAAATATAAAAAGGCTGCAGATGGAATCTCTGATTTTACCTTTGGGCTTTGGTTTTATCCCTTCCGTCTCCTGAAACGGAATATGGAACTAAATAAAAAAGGGAATTGAAGTATGAATTATGTAGCACAATTGAAAGAACTGTCGAACAAGAAATGTTGGTTTCAATTACATTTTTTTATCTTACTTTTTTTACGTTATTTCTGCAATATTCATCTTCTTTTCTCCCTTTAAGTTATTATTCACAATATCTTAGATGCTTTTTAGTTAAGCACTAATTCTATGTCAACCTCTAAAAAATATTTTTGTTGTAATTCTGGTTTGTAAGATAAAACTGTCTGAGAAAGTGGTTCTTTTTTCAAAGAATTCCGATTTTTTTCGCCGAACGGAATTCTTATAGATAATCTTAATTTTGCTTTTCAAGCAACTTTACTTTTACACCTTCCGCTATTCCCGCTTTTTTGAAAAGACGGTTCCCCGTCCCTGCTTAAAAAGTATTTTTCTCATGCGCCCCATTGTTTTAACTCTTCCGTCTTGATTCTTAAAGTCTTTCCCTAGATCCTGTTCTATCATTCTATAACTAAATTGGAGAAAAAAGTTAAGAACTATGGTTCTGATATCATTTGGGGCGTAACTCCAAAGCCTTTAAGTACACTTCGTTGATGCTTTGTTGCTTCTCGATAAATTATTTTTTGATCGATTCTTGTGAATCGTATTTTACTTAATTCTGTAACTAATTCTTTCACTGAAAACCTTTCAAATAATTTGTTCTTTTGCATCTTTTTTGATAATTCACTGTATAGAATTAGGGCAATAAATTTAATAAAAAAAATTTTTATATTTTTTATGAATAATTTTCGTCTTTTTTTTTGGCGTATTTTTTTTCTTTCGATGTTTTTTTGCTGCTCAGAACTCCAAGTTATCGAGCAACTCAGATTCCCTTTTTTATCCACGAGAGGGAATCTGAGTTGCGAGTATGTTTTGCTTTGAGCAAGGAATTTGAATTACCGAGTAACTACTTTTCCTTTTTTTAGCAAATTAAAGATAAAAAAAATACCTTTTTTTTGTATGAGGATATACAAAGTACCTTTTTTTTGCATGAGGATATGCAAAGTACCTTTTTTTTTTGCATGAGGATATGCAAAGTACCTTTTTTTTTGCATGAGGATATGCAACAGAACTCCAGGTTATCGAGCAATTCAGATTTGTCTTTTTTTTATCCACGATAGGGAATCTGAGTTGCGTGTTCGTCAGCCTCAAACCGATGAGTTATGGCTCCTATATACTTTCTTTTCTGTCTAGACTGTTTTTCTGATTATCCCAATAGCTTGTAGCTTCATACAGATAAATATTACCCTTGATTTATAGTTATTAATTTTTTTCTCCAATTTAGGCTATAAATGCACCCTCAATAAGCGCTCTTGGGTGGAGACGTAAAATATCCTCATCTTTGACGTGTTCATCGAATATTTTGTTGTAATGCTCAAATATTGACGCGATTTCATTTGCATTAGCCGGATAAGATTGCCCTGCAAGCACTGCTTCTCTTGTATTCATGACCATACTCCTTCAACTTCTCTGTTACATTCAGGACAGTGTCCCTCTTTTAGCTTGTTTATCGTAATGCTGTAGTTTGGGTCTAGCAACAACTCTCCACATTCTGGACAGTAGGTGTCACCGTGCACTGGCACATTTTCAAGATAGATGTATTGAAGTCCTGCTTGCTGACCGATTTTTTTGGCACGCTGCAGGGTTTCAAATCCCGTAGGATTATGTTCTGGCATCTTATAATCTGGATGAAAAGCACTCAAGTGCCAAGGCACATGCTTTCCAAGGTTATTAGCTATAAA
The DNA here is from genome assembly GCA_034660375.1 of Verrucomicrobiota bacterium. Classification (GTDB taxonomy): domain Bacteria; phylum Verrucomicrobiota; class Lentisphaeria; order UBA2565; family JAYEIY01; genus JAYEIY01. The sequence goes on along the minus strand of JAYEIY010000089.1, from coordinate 783 downwards.
TTCTGCCATTTCTGTCAAATCTTTGTCGCTGTCATTGTCGCCCTCTATAAGCAGTGTGGTGATTTCTATCCAGATCCCGGCAGTCACCATTCTTCTGAGTGTATCTTTAACCTCTTCGAGTCCACCTTTGAGTATTTTTTTGTAGTAGGTATCGTCCCAGCTTTTTAAGTCAAGATTGGTAGCATCAAGCCAACTCGGCATATCTTCTATGATCTCAGGCGTTTCAAAACCATTACTGACAAATATATTTTTTAAACCTTTTTCTTTGGCTATAACACCGATATCTTTGGCATAAGGATAGAAAATTGTAGGCTCATTATAAGTATAGGCGATAGATTTCGCACCCTGTTCAAGTGCCATATCTACCATTTTTTCAGGACTGACTTCTATCTCTTTATTGACATATGTCTCCTGGGAAATATCCCAATTCTGACAGAATGGACATTTGAAGTTACATCCGATGGTTCCAAATGAAAGGGCAGTTGTTCCAGGCAATAGGTGATAAAATGGTTTTTTCTCCACGGGATCAACATTTATTGCTATGGGGTGACCATAGACTAAAGTCTTGAGTTCTCCATCCACATTTTTATTAATACCGCATATTCCTAACTGTCCCTCTTTTAATTTACAATAATGCCGACATAAAAGGCAAGTGATTTTTTGCCTCTTCACGATAATGTGTCCTGGTGACCTCATAACTCTTTACCAAGCTTGATATTGGGAAGATCAAATATTTTGAGCCTAAAATATTCATCATCTGAATATCCATATGCTTGTCTAATC
>JAYEIY010000088.1:0-2887 GCA_034660375.1 Verrucomicrobiota bacterium | reverse complement strand
TACGGTGAATATCCCCGGTGGGGATAAAACGGAGATTCTTTTTTAAGAATTGACCTTAGATGAGGTGGAATAATATCCTGGATAAAAAAAGGGAATCTGAGTTGCTCGATAACTTGGAGCTCTGGAGATAATTTGATGCTTAAAGAAGTCTTGCCATAAAAAACACAAATATTACTGCTAACGGACTAAAATCATTTTTAACGAGTCAGTATTCACGTCAAATAAAGTTCAAAATCTCTGATTTTGAACCTATAGAGCCTAGATGAAAAGGGAAGAGCAGGAGAAATACGTTAATAAGATGTGTTGTATCTAATATGGGGCAAAAAAATCTTAATAGATATAGGAACTAATCATCAACATCTCCGTCAAAGTCTGTTGTATTGGGGATAAATTTGATGTTAGTCCTCCACGATGTTCCGGAAAGTTTGCCAACAGCATGTCCATCTCCGTAAACAGTATTTCCGTAATTAATATGGTTTGAATTTTCGGCGACACCATCGGTTCCGCATCCATCTATACAGAGAGCACTTTCATCTTGAACGGCTACTTCTGAATAGTTAGTGGCATTATTAACATATTCATAGTCCAAACCATTGCCGTCGGTTAAATCAGGGATGCCTATATCTGCAGGAGTTATTGTGCTTGGGCAGATATATATTTTGCCTTCAGCAAGATAGTCCTGCATGACAAGTTGTTGAAGACCTTCGCAGTTATCATTAGAGGGATAATCATCTGTGTTTTCAAGAGCATACATCCTGAGAGAGAGTCCTATTTGTTTAAGGTTTCCGACACATGTGATACGTCGTGCCTTTTCTTGAGCCTGATTAAGAGCGGGTAACATCATGCTGGCAAGCAATGCAATTATGCCTATAACAATAAGTAGTTCAATCAAAGTAAAATCTTTTGTTTTTTGCATATATCCTCCTTTTTTGGAAACATCATGATTTTAGTTAGATCCTGCACGAAAAGGTTTTTGAAGAGCCAAAAAACTTTTTGTGCATGCTCTTTAAGTTCAAAATAAGAGATTTTGAACTTTACTTGAGATGAATGCTGACTCGTTAATAATGATTTTTAGTCTTCTTTACTCAAAAAAAACAACTGCAAACAGAAACAGACAGTGTATGAAAAGCCTTCGAGCGAAGCAAAAAAGGCTTTTCCTGCAATGTCTAGTTAATCATCAATATCTCCATCAAAATCAGAGCTGTTGGGAATATTGTTTGTATTAGTTCTCCAGGAAGAGCCTGTAAAAGATCCTGCGTGTCCGTCTCCAAAAACAACATTTCCGTAATTAAAATGATTTGAATTCTCGTGTGCACCATTGGTTCCGCATCCATCTAGACACAAAGCGCTTTCGTCTCCTGCAGTTAATTCAGAATAATTGCCTGCATTAGCTATATATTCGTAGGAAAGCCCATCCCCATCTGTAAGATTGGGAATTCCTGTGTCGGCTATCATTGCAGTACTTTGGCAAACGTAAACTCCGGCGTCAATGAGATATTCGTTCGTAATAAGGTATTGTAATCCATTATCTCCATCTTCTTTAGGAAATTCTGCATTGTTTTCTCCTGTATACATGCGCAAAGCGACTCCTATTTGTCTTAAATTGGCTTTACAGTTGATTCGCCTAGCTTTTTCTCTGGCCTGTTGAAGAGCTGGCAGAATCATTCCTGCTAAGAGTGCAATGATTGCAATGACGACTAAGAGTTCAATTAGAGTAAAATTTTTTCGTTTTTTTCATAATAATGTTTTCCTTATGTAATTTTTAATGTTAACAGATAACTGTTAACCCCTATTATAACAATATATCAAAAAATTATAGAAAAACAAGGTCTTGTTTGTAATTATTTAATAATGAAATAGCTTTTACCTGTTGATATTTTTTTTAAAAAGATTATCTTATAAAGATTTTTTTTAATCTGAAATTATCCTAAAAATGGGAGTGGTTTATGCTTTGCGATTTATGTCAGGAAAATGAGGCGTCAATTATTGTTCACAGCAATATTGAAGGCAAGGGACAAAAAACGCTTCATATCTGTGAAGAGTGCGCCGCTCAGCAGGGGCTAAACCTCGTCGAAGGAATTTTTGACTCCGTGGATTTGTCAGATTTTATAAATAATATAGCGGGAACTATTTTTGATGTTGATTCTTCTGATAATGTTGATTCTACCTATGAAAAATATAAAAAATTGAAATGTAAGGACTGTAATCTTTCTTTTGATGAATTTAGATCAACCGGGAAGGTCGGTTGCCAAAATTGCTATAATGTTTTCGAAGATTTTTTATCTGAAACTTTTATCAATATACATCAAGGTAATCATCACCTGGGAAAAGCTATTTCAAAACCCAAAGAAAAAGAAAATTATCGTTCCAAAATTAGTAAATTAGAAAAAAAACTTGAAAAAATTGTAGAAAAAGAAAAATATGAAGAAGCTGTTATAGTCAGAGATAAAATAAAATCTTTGAAAAATGCCTTGAATAGCATGGATAATAAAAAAAATGAATAATAATTCAGATCTGATCTCTACCCTTTTTAGACAACATGTCCAGTGGCTTGCAGATGAAGCCCCTCATACAGATATTGCAATTAGTAGTAGAATCCGTTTAGCAAGAAATCTGTCAGGCTATATATTTCCTTCCCGTGCCGATGTGAAACAAAAAAGAGAAGTTCTTGGACATGTAGGACATGCCGTACTTGGAATAAATGCTATGAAAAATGCCATTGCAGTAGAGATGGTGCATCTTGATGAACTTGATAGACAGGTTCTCCTGGAGCGTCATTTAATAAGCAGAGAACATATAAATAGTACTGAAGGCAGTGGACTTTTTGTAAGCAAAGATGAAACAATAAGTATTATGGTTAATGAGGAAGATCACATTCGTTTGCAGG
>JAYEIY010000087.1:0-2891 GCA_034660375.1 Verrucomicrobiota bacterium | reverse complement strand
TTTCATTCTTTTTAGCTTCTAATTCCTCTTTAATAACAATAAATTCCCTTTGCTTAACATCAATTTCAATAAGATTTTTTCTGTTTTTAGCATCTTTTAGATCCAGTAACCATTTTTTTAGAGAATTTAAAACTTCAACCTCATATATGCTCTCACCAATAGGATATTTTTTTAAAAGTAGTTCGCCTTGTTTTTTTAATTTCAAAGGAACTTTATTAAATTCATAGGATTCTGTTTTCTTTAAAAAAGATCTTAATTCTCCTATCAATTGCATATTTTTAGAAGGAGTTAAAGCAAACCAAACGGCACCTAAAAGAAGCATTCCTAAAATAAGCCCTGCAATAAAGAGAATCCCCTGCTTAGCAGATTTCTCTTGTCGTTCTATATTCTCTTCAGTTTTCTGTTGAGCTAAGGTCTTTAGTTCAGGAGTTCGATCAAAGAGCTTATACCTATTTATGGAAAGGGTATGGACATTAGGGATAGCCTCTTTATGAAGGGTGAGCTGTTTTCTAACTTTGACAATGTCCGTCAATAGTGCTTCATAGTTAAGAAAACGATCCTCTAGCTCTTTTGCCGTCATTCTTTTTATTAGTTTCTGAACATTTCGAGGGATTGCTATATCCAGATTCTTAAAGTTTATGTCATCACTAAAATGCTGTCTGGCTATTTCCTGTAGATTTTCTCCGTTGAATGGCAATTCTCCGGTAAGTAATTCAAAAAGGGTTATCCCCATACTATATATATCACTACGGGAATCAAGTGGATCATTCAGTAACTGTTCCGGAGACATATATGCAGGAGTTCCTGATGTCTCTTTTTCTTTAGTTATTTTTTGAGCTTTGCGAGCCAGTCCAAGGTCAGTGACCATTGCCAAACCATTGGTGTTAACAATAATGTTAGAACTTTTTATGTCTCTATGTATAAGAGTTTCCTCTATCCAGGCTTCATGAAGACCTTCTGCAACCTGCTGAATTATATTAAGCGCCTTATCTATCTTTAAGTTTCCCTCAGTCTTTAACAATTTGCTACAAGTCTCTCCCTCAACCAAAGTCATTGCAAAATAAAGAATTCCATGGTCACGTCCGAAAGCTAGACTTTTTACAATACTAGGATGACTAATTCGTGCTGCTGCCTTGGCCTCCTCTTTGAAATCTTTCGCATATTCAGGATCTTTCGCATATTTGTTGTATAATAACTTCAATGCGACATCTCTATCAAGAGACATCTGGTGAGCCCGATACACGACCCCCAGTCCCCCAGAACCAAGTTCTTTGGCAATAACAAACTCATCAGCAATAACCCGTCCTATACCAAAGGCAGACTTCGGAATAAGCATTACTTTCCCGCAGTTACCACAACGAACCTGCATGCCAAGATATTTGTTGTCTATCTTGTTGATAAAATAACAAAATGAACACTGAAATTTCATTTAAAATCCAACTTTAAAATATTAAAAAAATAAACATAAAAAAACCGGAAGACCCAACATTATCATGATGGATTTTCCGGCAAATAAAATCTTATATTGTTAAAAGATTACTCAGACTTTGTTTTCGGCAACCCCCACACTTTATCTCCGTCTTTCCAGCGACCATCATCTTTGAGCTTATCTATCCTCTCAAATCGCTTCATAACGTTTCGTTTTGCCGTAATACTATTTCGCTTTAATGATGAATGTAATGACATAATATACCTCGTATCTTCTGTTATTCAAATTATAAGATGTGCAAAAACACAGTTTAGTTGAACGCGCTTTAGTATAAATCCTAACACCCCTATTACAAATTTTTTTAAAGTTTTTTTTCTATATTTAAAAAAAATGTTTCAAAACTTACTTTTAGACCTTAACTTTTTTTAATGGGAATAATCTATTCTTAAGTAGGTTTTCCTACAATTAATGTCATCAAGCTTTAAAAAAAAATCTATAATTTCAAAATAAAAAAATGAAAAATATCCCAGTTCTCTTTGCAAAAGCATTTCATTAGCTGAAGCTTATGAAAAAGCCCTGATCACATTGTACAGCAATGGCATCGAATTCGAACCCCAGTATCATAAAACGGAAGATCAAAAAAGTCTTGACTGCACAATGAATATAACAATAGACGAATAATTTGTCTGATCCTAACAGATAATTGACAGAAACTGGAGAATTTAAGAATGAGAGGCGTACGAAATGCAAGTAGCGTAGGCAATTCCTGCCTGCGAGAAAATATAATTTGAGTTTGACAGACAGGAATGTCTATCCTACTTTTGGCTCAAATTAAATTTGCTATAGCATTTAATAATAACTCAACCCTGAACAAGCCGAAAATGAGGTATGAAAACTTTTTTGTCGTGCAAAATTTTCTGTTAAAAATTAAAAGTTGTGCAGAGCACACCAGTCCAAAGCACTTCGTGCAAACTGTCAAAAATGTTTCAATCCTTGTTGTTTTGGAATTTTGTAGAGAAGACAGGCTCGTTGCAGCCTATTTATGACGGTAGTTCGTTTCAATCCTTGTTGTTTTGGAATTTGGTAGAGAAGGTTGGCGGACGTTTACAGACAACAAAGGAGATTGAAGTTTCAATCCTTGTTGTTTTGGAATTTGGTAGAGAAGAACAATTATTGATTCCTTAACATCTGTGCATTTTAAGTTTCAATCCTTGTTGTTTTGGAATTTGGTAGAGAAGTCAAACTGGAGAAATTGACGATGAGTGATATTGAAAAGTTTCAATCCTTACTTGACGGCGCGAAAAGTTTCAATCCTTGTTGTTTTGGAATTTGGTAGAGAAGCTTTTTCTACGAAAAATATACATCATTTCGTAGGGTTGGTTTCAATCCTTGTTGTTTTGGAATTTGGTAGAGAAGTCATCATCTATGTTTGTTTGAAACCAACATTCTTGAAGTTTCAATC
>JAYEIY010000086.1:0-2893 GCA_034660375.1 Verrucomicrobiota bacterium | reverse complement strand
CCCCATGCAAAAAGAATGTACTTTGCATATCCTCATGCAAAAAGAAGGTACTTTGCATATCCCCATGCAAAAAAAAATGTACTTTGCATATCCTCATGCAAAAAAAATAAAAATAAAAATAAAGATAAAAATAAAGATAAAAATAAATCTAAATTAAAGACCAATAATAAAAATTTAAAACCACGAATCTACTAATTTAATCAAAAATGATTAATGCCAGTCTTTTATCTCTACTACAACAGGACTACTCAACAGATCTCTTGCTAAAACGTTTTTTTATTATCTTCCATTTTATGCTATTCTGCATCTTATTGTTTACCCAATTAGTAACTGAGTCTTTTTTTAGCATTTTACTTAGAGCATCAATCTCTTTTTCTGTACAGCGAAAAAGTACGGGAAGTGTATTGTTTTCAAATGTTTTCTTTAGATTTTCTGTAGCAGAAGAGATAGTTTTTTTTATTTTTCTATACCGTAAAGCAAGGCGTGAAATACATAAAAAAACAAAGATCCAGAATAACCAGACTGGAACTGGTAAACCTATAAAAACTTTCGAGATCTGTGCCCCTAAAAGCAACATGGTAGAGAGCAATATTAGATATGTGTCTCCAGCTGTCTGAAAAACACTGCCAACGGCTTTCCTGAAAGAGCTGGAAGATGTCTGATAAGCAAAATATTCTTCAAATTTACGTTTTTTCATGCCAATCCGTGCTATATGACACAATTCATGAGCTAGCAGTTCATCTCGGCTGTAGATAAGCCAGCGTTCTTTATTCTGAAATGATTTCCTGATAATAAAAAGTGCAAAAAAATCTGGAAAGAAATAGAATGCACATCCTCCAAACAACCAGCCGAAAGATGGATTGACGAAGAACCCTGGAACCCAGTCAATGCTAAATCTATAGAGTTCTTCTGTCTTCTGGGCGGGGGTCTTGAATAATTTTGAAGGGATTTGTGAGTCTAAACTGAATCTGGAACCCTCTATCTCAAAAAATCCTTCAGCTTTCAAGGATTTATTCATTTCTTCCATGTTTTTTTTCAAACAATTAAGACGTTTAACAAAATCACCAAGAGATTCTTTTTCCCCCATAATGAATCCTCGACTGTCAAGATTAGCAAGAGTTTCCAAGTCTCCCGTAGCAGCAGATTTTAATGTTTTTTTGTCAAGCATTCTTATTCCCTCTCCTTTTTGTGTATTTTGCTAATATACAAAAATGATGCCTTTAATACAAACGAATCTAAATAATAATTGATTTTTTGGTTTTAAAAAGTTTAATAAGCTATATTCTAGCAAATAAATTGCTGATAATCCTTTAACCTGAATTTTAAAGAATCATGAACTTAAAACTTATTGCATGCGAAGTCTTAAAAAGAGAATTTGAATATATCTGTAAAAATAGTTCTAATCATATTGATACCTTGTTTTTGCCGAAAGGGCTGCATGATCTAGGAACTGAAAAAATGTTGCAGAATATACAGGATGCTTTAGACAATACAGATCCTGGATACGATTATATTTTCATGGGATATGGCCTCTGTAATAATGGTATTTCCGGATTGATCTCTAAAACAATTCCTATGGTTGTTCCGAAAGCACATGATTGCATAACGCTTTTTCTTGGCAGTCGTGAACGATACACTCAATATTTTAATGATAATCCAGGCGTTTATTTTCTGACAAGTGGCTGGCTCGAATACGCAGAAATAGCAGATGAGCTTAAAGAGGGATCTATTCCGCATCAATTAGGAATGGATGCTAGCTATAACAAACTGCTAGAAAAATACGGAAAAGATAATGCAGATTATCTCTATGAAACCCTTTGTAATACTTCTAAAAACTATTCACAATATACTTTTATAGAGATGGGGGTCGAAAAAAATAAGAAATTTGAAAAACAAGCATTAGAGGAAGCAAAAAAGAAGGACTGGAGATTTGAAAAGATTCAAGGAAACCTCAATTTATTTAAAAAACCTATAAATGGTCCTTGGGATAATAATTTTCTGATTGTTAATCCAAATACACAAATTTCCCCTTCTTATGATGAAGAAGTTATCAGAATAAAAAAATAATTCTGGAAAAATCATATTTTTCAATTAGATTAACTCCCAATAAAGCTATTCTGACTTGATTAATTAACCAATTAATCAATTAACCAATTAACCAATTAACTAATTAATCTTTATGTCTCTTATTTTTGATGGAATCAAAGCTTTTATATCATTTTTACAAAAACTCTACTCAGGAGCAATAGATGCTGGATTATCTCCATCTCCCTTGCCCATAATAATTATAGTCTTTGTTTTTGGAGGCTGGCTGGCTTCTGCCTGCTGGGCTTCATCAATTGCAGAATCAAGACTAAGAAGTCCCAAGTTGCACTTTTTCCTAGCCCTCTTTGTGCCAATTCTCTATCCCCTTATTGCCCTTTTTGCATTAAAACTTCCAGATGAAAAAAAATCAAAAAAACTCTCTTTGGACAACATAGAACCCATTGCGAAAATCAAAATAGGAAATATAGAAGAAAAGCCGGCAACGGAAAAAAACGATGAAGAAAAAAAGATGAAATCTGAAGAGATAATTGAAGAGCAAAAAGAATCCGAAGAATCAAAAAAACAGTTGAATATAGCTTATTTTAAGATTCTTAAAGCAGATGAAAGTATTAATGCATTAAAAATATCTTATGCTGATACTGAAGTTACCGCCATGAAAATACTGAGTTGTCTGCCTGCCGTACTTGTTATTGAAACCAAAAATGAAGAAGGAAAAATTCAAAAATTGAGAGTCCCATACGCAAAGATGACTAAATGTGAAAAGATTCATGAGTAATTTTAACTTCTCGCAGATTTTATATTTTTTTGAATTTTTCCTTGAAAAACAACAATACTTCACTAAATTCTT
>JAYEIY010000085.1:0-2897 GCA_034660375.1 Verrucomicrobiota bacterium | reverse complement strand
TTCTTTTCTTATTCATATCCCACCCCGATGCGGTGGGCTACGGTGAATATCCCCGGTGGGGATAAAACGGAGATTCTTTTTTAAGAATTGACCTTAGATGAGGTGGAATAATATCCTGGATAAAAAAGGGAATCTGAGTTGCTCGATAACTTGGAGCTCTGGTTTTAGACACTGAAGAGAACCGGAATAAAAAGGAAATAGTACGGACAAGGACAAAAAAATGTTCCTAGCACCAGTTTTACGCACTCTTCTCAAATGTCTCTTTTAAAAAGCATTTAAACTTCATAATAAAGGAAAATCAGTTATAAAAAAATCTCCAAATCAAATCAAATTGCCTATAATTCAGTTTTTTTTTTACCATTGAGTACGGGAGGGGACTGTCTAAACGAGGAAAATGTTAATTTGAGTATGGTGAGATCACCTCAATTTGAGATTACTGCTCACATACAGTGCAGAAATATTTAGATAGTGTACGAAAACCCTTTGAGTGAAGCAAAAAAGGCTTTTTGTGCAATGTCTAATTACTAAAAGATTAGAAGCGAAAGAAGTCTTTTTTTTCGTTCTTCTTTTTGGTCATTGTTGACGTAAAGTCAGCCTTGTTGCAAGGCAAAGTGCTTATTCGTTTTTTGTTTTTAACTTATTACTCCATAATAATTTTAGAGAAGTTTTTTCTGCCTTTTCTTCAAACCTTAATAAGCCTCCTAACAGTTCAAAAGAAGACTCTTGTTTCGATTTATTTTTTTCAAAAACAATTAAATTCCAAAGAAAAGAGGTACGTTTTTTATTCCCGTCCTTAGATTTACATGAGGAATATAGTGTCCAGAACGGAGCATAATTTCTATTGACTTCTTCTGATCTTAAGGGGTATAATGCTAGGATATCAGTACGTTTGAATTTATCATTTTCCATATTCCTGCAAAATGGCCAGTAGATTTTGTATTGTGATTTGATTTTATCTTCTGATTTTTTGACAAAACTCTGATAAAAAGGAAGCAAGTAGGTATTTTTTGTTAGTTTTGAGTTATCAGTTACTGTTGTTTTTTGAAAGAATGGCCAAAGAATAAAATCTTTTCTATAATTCTCACGTTTTTTATAGCCATAAAAGGGCCAGAAATAAAGTTTTTTTTCCTTCGCTTCATTATCCGTTTTCTTTTGATAGAACGGCCATGGACAATGAATATTTGAATAAATCTCTTTTTTTTCGACATTTTTTTCTATGGCTTTATAAAATGATTTCTTAAACGAAAAGAATGGCCAAAGAAAGGTTAAATTTTTTTCAGTTTTATGTGTTTCATTATTATTGTAAGAACCGATACCGAAGAAAGGGAAAAAAAAGAAACCACCTCCATGATAATCATTGGAAAGAGAATGAGCAGTATGTAAAAATGGCCATAGATAAAAAGTCTTTTCTGACACATTTTTCTTTATAGATTTACCCCAGAATGGGAAAAAACGTTTTTTTTCTATGTTAGGTCCCTTTGTGAAGCTGATAAATGGCCATAAGTAACTTTGTGACTTCACTTCCCCTTTCGAAGTAGAACCATAAAATGGAAAAAGAATGAATTTTACATAATCATATCCTATAAATCCATAAATAGTCCCTCCAAAAGGAAAAATTGCAGAATATTGGCAATCTGACAAGGATCTTCCCTGAAAATAAAAAGGGAGAAACCATAATTGTTCTGTATCATGTGCGTCTGGATACTGCTTTGTTGTATTAAAAAAGAACAAAAACCGCTTATGTTGCTTTGTGAGTCTTTCTCTGGTTACTGCAAGAGGCCAGAGAAAATCCTGTCCACTGTAACCTTTTGAAGGAATTGAAAAAGAAGAGTAAAATGGTCTTAAAGCAAAGAGAAAATTATCATTTTCTTTGCAAATCACTTTCTCATAAAATGGTCCAAATTCAGTTGAAATGAATTTGGATTTTTCTTCTCCTCCATGCGAGAAAAATATTGCAAAAAAGCTCAGAAAAAACATAAGCAGTGAGTACAAGTAATTATAGAAAACTTTCGGCATTATTATTTTGTGATTTTACCATTTAATGATTTAATGATTTAATGATTTAATGATTTAATGATTTTGGGCAGGACAAGAGCTCCCCCTACAAAAAATAATCCTGAAAATCCTGTTCCTGTCTAAAAAAATCTGTGTTTATCCATATCCATATGTAGTTCAGAATATTTTACGCACAGCACCTGTTGCAGCAGATGTTGCCATGTGAGCAAATACTTTTAATGCATCAGAAACTGTTCTATCACGGTTTGGAGAAAATGCATTATCGCCCTGCGCAAGCATATTTTTACGCCTTTTAGCTATTTCTTCATCTGAAACTTTCAGATTTATAGATCTTTTAGGAATCTTTATTTCAATGGTATCGCCCTCCTCTATCAAAGCAATAGCACCGCCGGCAGCAGCCTCAGGAGAAACATGTCCAATCGAAAGTCCAGACGTACCTCCACTGAATCTACCATCAGTAATCAAAGCACATTTTTTGCCAAGTTTCTTAGATTTTAGATAAGAAGTAGGATAAAGCATTTCCTGCATCCCAGGACCACCTGTAGGACCTTCGTATCGAATTACAACTACATCTCCAGCAACAACTTTATCTGCAAGAATAAGTTCAACTGCCTGTTCCTGAGAATCACAAATACGTGCTCGCCCTGAAAAATTTAAAATACTTTCGTCAACGCCGGCTGTCTTTACAATACAGCCATCTTCAGCAATATTTCCATAGAGAACACAAAGTCCGCCGTCTTTAGAATATGGAGTATCAGCAGCTCGAATACAACCGGATACAGCATCGCTATCAATCTCTTTATAGGTGGAATTTTGAGACATTCCGGTCAAACAAATCTTTCCTCCTGGAGCAGCAAGAGCTCGTTTTACTGCGTTTTCGT
>JAYEIY010000084.1:0-2900 GCA_034660375.1 Verrucomicrobiota bacterium | reverse complement strand
CCTAAGACTACCAAAATTGAATCTGAGACCTTAAAGGAAGCAGACTCAAATAAAAATAAAATAGTAATACACCGTCATACCAAAAATCCTATAAAAAATGTAAAAATGTCTAATGAAGACCCCCCCACCCCTGATAAAAAAGACATGGTTACTGTCAGTGTTGATGAAACTAATATTCCCTCAGCATCTCCTCCCAACACAGAGGGCGGTGCTATGGGGGGAATTATTTTCTTACTTATTCTTGTTCTACTTTTTGCAATGCCTCTTGTTGCTATGATTGGAATGATTAAAGTTTTTTCAAAAGCCGGACACCCTGGTTGGATGGCAATCATTCCCGGATTAAACCTCTATATTCTTGTACAGATAGCAGATAAACCTATGTGGTTGTTCATATTATTCTTTATCCCTACTGTAAATATTATTCCCGCAATCCTTGTTCCGATTGAAATTTCAAAGAAATTTGGCAAAAGTATACTCTTTGCTATGGGATTATGTTTCCTGCCATTCGTTTTCTATCCTATTCTCGGCTTTGGTTCAGCAGAATATCATAGTAATACGGAGAAATGATTCTTTTTAAGTTCCTTCTTTTTAATTCCACAAATTAAAAATAGCCACCATCCAGAGTCGCATGGTATGGTTTAATTTTCCGGACTGATGCTCTTTCCACATTGTCTTTATCTTATTTTCCTGTAAATATGGTGTCCAGTTTGAGGGATTGTCAAATATAAGAGAATGCATCCAGTCTTTCAAATCCGATTTAATCCATTGATTCATTGGTAGGGTAAAACCTTTTTTGGGAAGGTTTACTATCTTTTTAGGAAGTTGCTCTGCTGCAAGCTTTCTAAGAAGATATTTTGTCTTGCCACCTTTTAACTTTTCTTTTGCCGATATATTATTTGCGTACTCCGCAAAATGGTGATCAAGAAATGGGGCACGACATTCGAGCGAAACTGCCATTGAGGCAATATCCACTTTTGTAAGAATATCGTAAGCAAGATACATTCGCTGGTCAGCTTCAAGCATTTTGTCTACTGGATTATTCGATTTAGCCTCAGAATAATATCTATAATACTTATTTATTTCTGTAGTTCCCTGTTTCTCAAGTGTCTCTCTGAAATCATTTGCAAAACATTGCTTTTGCCAGTGAGAATAAAAGAGTCCGGAAATATTCTCTCCTTTCTGTCCAGGTAGAGATGCCGACATGAGTGCATCAAAGATATTTCGTCCCGAATTAGGAGTTGCAAAGATCTTTTCGGAGGTAACGGCAAGAGACTTACGCATAAAATCAGGAATTCTGCCGAGAATAGAGTACTTTGTTTTGTTAATATAACTCCCGTATCCTGCGAATAGTTCGTCTCCACCGTCTCCTGAAAGAGCTACTTTGACGTTTTTTGCAGTTTCTCTGCTTATGTAATATGTAGGAACTGAAGAAAAATCGGAAAAAGGCTGACCATAATGGATTGCAAGTTTTTTGGATATATCAACCAAATCCGGTTTTACAGAAAAAGTACTATGCTCTGTCCCAAGATAATTTGCAATACTTCTTGCTGTCTCTGATTCATCACACCAGTGATCACCAGTTGAAATGGTAAATGTTTTTAGAGATTCTTTTGGCAGTTGTCGTGTGGCACTTGCGCCAATAAGTGATGAGTCTATTCCCCCTGAAAGAAAAACTCCGAGAGGTACATCAGAACGTAATCTAAGTCTTACAGATTCATCAAAAAGTGTCTGAAGTTCAACTAAATCAATGCTTGTTTTTTGCCCAGAAACATTGGGCTTCCAATATTGCTCTTTACTCATTTTTCCGTTTTGCAGTAAGATATAGTGTCCTGCTTCAAGGGAACGAAGATTATTGTAGATTGTTCGAGGTCCCGGAATATATCCATATCTGAAATATTGTGCGACAGCTGAATTGTCAATATCTGATTTATTCAAAATTCCAGCAGATTTGAAAGCCTGAATCTCAGAAGCAAAATAGAACTCTTTTGTGTTTTTAGAATAGTAGAGAGGTTTCTGACCATATCGATCACGAGCTATAAAGAGTGCATCTGAATTTGTGTCGTAAATTGCAAACGCAAACATGCCCACGAGGTACTCAAGCATTTTTTCTCCATATTCCTCCCAAAGATGTACAAGCACCTCTGTATCCCCTTCGGTCTTGAGAATGTGTCCCCTCTGAATAAGATTCTCTCTAAGTTCGGCATAATTATATATTTCTCCATTAAAAATGGTCCATACACTTCCATTTTCATTGGATAAAGGTTGTTGTGAAGCCTTTAAATCAATTATACTCAAACGCCTGTGCCCAAAAAAAGTCCTGACCGGTCTATTTTGCGGACTCCGCAAATCCACAGTCTCAGGATTCATATTTTCGCCGGGATTAAGCATAATAAACCCGTAGTCATCCGGACCACGATGAACAAGAGAATCTGTCATTCTCTTTAAAACATCAAACTTATTGATGCTTTCATTGCTATATATTCCACATATCCCACACATAGTTTCGTCTTCGTTTATTTTTTAGTCATTTGGACAATTTGGCTATATTTCAGAGAAGTCCCTCCGAAGATATCCAGAGCACTCCCGATGGTAAATGCAATTCGTCCTCTACCGCTTTTTTCTATAAATTCTATATCTTCGACCGAACGTATCCCACCCGCATAAACAGACTTTATGGGAGAGAAGTCAGCCATTATCGAAATAAGGTCTGCATCTATTCCAGCTTGTTTCCCTTCTACATCTACAGCATGAATCAAAAATTCGGAACAGTATTCTGCCAGGTAGTGCAGGGTTTCTTTGTTTATTTTCAGATCTGTAAATTTCTGCCAACGGTCAGTTACAATAAAATATGAATCCCCTTTTTTTCTACAGCTTAAATCAAGGACAATATTACCTTTTCC
>JAYEIY010000083.1:0-14155 GCA_034660375.1 Verrucomicrobiota bacterium | reverse complement strand
ATGGAGGGTAAAACTAAAGTTTATGAAAATAAACATAGACTTAAACATAAAGATGGCTCATGGGTATGGATACTAGATCGTGGAAAAACTATTTTCAATAGGGCACGGACTCTTGAACACCCCGGATACGGGAATACATATTTTAATTTTACTGCATCACATGATGGGGTCGGGCTTAGGCCGGCAAGTGGGATTATTAGTGATGATGAAATTGATTTTCTAGCTCAAACCGCAAAAGAAAGAGGAGGGCATATTTCCACCAAAAGAAATGCTGATGGTTCTGATAGTCCATACGAATTAAATATTAATTATTATAGTTTTCTGAGCGCACCTGAAGATTCTATGGAAAGATCTGTTGCCAAATTTATGCTTTCGCAGGCTATTTTGCTTGTCATGCCGGGGGTTCCAGGAATTTATTTTCACAGTCTTTTCGGTTCTGAGAATTATTCTGCAGGAGTTGAGGCGGGGCATTTTCGTACAATAAATCGGGAAAAACTAAACAAAGAGACTCTTGAAAGGGAACTGTCAGACAAAGATTCAAGAAGATATCAAATATTTTCTTTTTACAGAAAATTGCTTGAGATTAGAAGTGAAAATCCGGCTTTTAACCCTCTTGGTAAATTCTCATTCCCAAATCTTGGTAATAGTCTTTTCTGCATATACAAATCTTTTGCGGACTCCGCAATTCTTGCACTAAATAATGTGACAGAAAAAGAAATCACCCTTTCTTCGTCAGATGTATCTAAAATTTTGGGAAGTCGTTCTTGTAAAGACATTATTTCGGGTAAGGTTTTTCCTGAAAAAATAACTATAAATCCATACCAAATAATGTGGTTAAAAAATGATTGAAAATTCACCTGTTATATTTTTTGTGAGCCTAGGATGTGCTAAAAATCTTGTTGACACCGAAGTAATTGCCGGTAATGCGGTTGTTGCAGATTTTCTGATAACGGCGAATCAGGATGAAGCAGATATAACAATAATCAATACTTGTTCTTTTATTAATGATGCTCGTGAAGAGGCAGAACAGGAGATTAAAGATTCGTTACAATGGAAAAAAGACGCTTCCTCCCGTTATGTGGTTATTGCCGGTTGTTTTCCCCAGCAAAATATAAAATATCTTCAGGAAAAATATCCTGATATAGATCTTTTCCTGGGCTTGGACGAAATTGCGGACTCCGCAAAAAAACTCCATCGTATGCTCAAAGGCAATAGTGAGTTGCAAGGAGAGTTTTCTGAAGCAAAGTATCTTTATAATGATATGACTCCACGCTTGCAGTTGACTCCGCAAAGCTATGCCTACATAAAAATAGCTGAAGGATGTAATCATAAATGCAGTTTTTGTTCAATTCCATCAATAAGAGGACACTTTCGTAGTAGAAGCCTTGAATCAGTCGTTGCAGAGGCTCGTAATCTCCTTAAAAATGGTGTAAAGGAATTAATTCTAATTGCACAGGATACGACGTATTATGGAAAGGATTTGAATCCTCCGACTTCTTTGTCAGCTTTGATAAAAGAGTTGGATAAACTACAAGGTGATTTCTGGATAAGAGTTCTTTATACCCACCCGGTGCATTTTACGGATGAAATAATAGAGACATTTGCTAAAAGTACTCACTTGCTTCCTTATGTTGATATTCCCCTGCAGCATATTTCGGACACCATTCTTAAAGCAATGAAGCGTGGGTGTTCCAAAATAAAGACAAAAGAGCTTTTAGAAAAAATTAGAAAAAAGATTGCAAATGCAACCATCAGAACTAGCTTGATTGTGGGATATCCTGGAGAAACTGATGAACAGTTTATGAGTCTTGTTGAATTTGTGAAAGAGGCTGAATTTGATAGAATGGGAGTCTTTTGTTATTCTCCGGAACCGGGAACTCCTGCCGCAGAAAGGCAAAGTGAGATGCCCTCAAAAGAGACAATAGAGAAGCGTAGAGATATTTTGATGAAACTTCAGCAGGAAATTTCCCTGAAAAAGAATGAAAAAATGTTGGGAAAAACAATTTCTGTGATAGTGGAGGGCAGTACCGAAGACGGCATAATGCAGGGACGCTCTGCTATGGATGCACCGGATGTTGATAATCTTGTTTTTTTTGAATTAAAGAACCCTGATTTACAGGACTATATCATTGATGTCAAAATAACAGATTGTGATAACTATAATTTATATGGAAAACAAATATGAATATAAATGAAAATGATTCTCTGGATCTTCAGGAAATAAAAAATTATATAAAAGAAAAGGAACTGAAAAGACTTTCAGAGGAAAAGAATGATTGAGGTAAAAAAGATATCAAAGGAATTTGAGTTAAGTGGTCGTAAAGTCCCTGTTTTTGAAGATATTTCTTTTTCTGTTAATCAGGGAGAGTGGATATGTATTATTGGTCCTTCCGGATGTGGAAAAACAACGCTTCTGCATATTCTGGGTCTTCTTGACACGCCTACTGCAGGAGATGTTTTCTATAAAGAAAACCTTTATTCATCATTGACTACAAAAGAAAAGTCTGCAATTCGTTTAAACGAAATAGGCTTTATTTTTCAAGCTTTTCATCTGTTTCCTGAACTCGATGCGCTCGAAAATGTAATTCTGCCGGCAATGGTTAAGGGAGTAAACAGAAAAGAAGCAAAAAACAAAGCAGCCGGACTTCTCGAAAAAGTAGGTATGCAAGACAGAATGAATCATCTGCCTACCGAACTCTCCGGTGGAGAACAGCAGCGTGTCGCTGTCGCAAGAGCATTGATAAATAATCCCTCAATAATCCTAGCAGACGAACCAACAGGGAATCTCGATGATGAAAATACTCACGAAATAATGAAAATCCTATCTCATTTGCATTCAGAACACAAAAAAACTATAATTATGGTAACTCACTTGCATTCCATAACTAAATATGCACAAAAAACCCTGCTTTTGAAAGATAAACTTATTAAAATAATCGGTCCTCCTGGAACTGGGGACTAGGACTTGGAACTGGACAAGTGAGATTAAACCCTACTAAATAAAACAAAGGAAACAAATAATGAATAGCACAACAGTTAAAAAACGTCCCGCGTATGACTGTGATACATCTCCATATTGGTGTACAGATGAAGATTACAATAATAAAGAAAAAACTTTCGGCAAATTCATAGAAAATGGTGATGCATACCAAATTACAGACAAAAATACTCCTAGGCCATGGCTCAATTATTTTTGTAACGAGCATTTTGCATCATGTCTTTCCAATACAGGATTGGGATTTACATGGTATAAAACATCCTTGCTGAGAATTACAAAATATGAACACCCCATAGATTATTTGCCCAGAGATTTTAAGGATGGCAGAGAAGTCATTGTTACAGATAAAATAACTGGCAAATCTTTTAATTTTTTCAGAACAGCAAAAGATATTACATGCATACATCGCTCGGGCTACTCCGTTATCTCTGCAACACAATTCGGAATACAAATCTCTCTAACAGTTTTTGTCCCAGTTAAAGATTCTGCCGAATGCTGGCTTATCTCTGTAAAAAATAAAGGAAGTAATAAGAGAGATCTCCAAATCACACTTGAGCAGACCTGGACATTCTCAAAATTTGGAATTCACACGGCCGAAGAAGGTATTCCATACCTAACAATTCCGGGAAAGGATCTTGATGTTTATTGTGACAAGAACTCTGTAAATGCAATTTCAACAAATAAGAACTTACCATTTGATATGTACGGTCTTTTTATGTCTCCGGAAGCAGATATTGCGGAGTCCGCAAATGACAGTGAAAAACGAAAAGACGGGCGTATATTTAATTTCAAAATATGCCGAATAAAAAAAGAATTTTCTCTTGATGCCAATAAAGAAGATACAATCAATATCCTTTCAGCCGCAACAGAAAATAAAAATGAATGCGATGAAATGAAAACCAAATATTCCAGCGCTTCCGTATTTGCCACGGAATTGGAAAAAGTCAAACTTGATAGAAAAATAGTGAAAAATGCGATTTCCTGCTCCACTCCCGATAAAAATTTTTCCAATTTTCTAAATGTCTGGCTGAAAAATCAACTTTATCTGACTTTTCGTTTTATACGCTCAGGATACATCGGGTACAGAGATACTTTGCAGGATACGTGGGGATACACGTTAATAGATATAGAAATCTCAAGAAAACAAATTCTTAAAACGTTAGCTCACATGCTTCCAAGCGGAGCATGTCCTAGAAATTACTCCCCTGTCGATGACAAACATGACCTAAGAGAATTTATGGATTCAGGTACTTGGATTCCTATGACTTTGCTTGATTACATAAAAGAAACAAATGATTTTTCTATCCTTGATGAACAACTGCCCTATTTGAATTCTGACAAAAAGGATTCTGTAAATGATCATGTATGGAAAGCTCTCGAACTTCTTTATCTGAACCGCGGGGTTCATGGCATGTGTTTAACCGGAGACGGAGATTGGAATGATGCCCTTGAAGGAATAAGCAAATGCGGAGATGCAGAATCTGTATGGCTCACAGTTGCTCTCTTTCATGCACAAAATTTAATGGCTGAACTCTATAAAAAAATTGGGGACACGGAAAAAATAGCAATTCTTTCTGAACGCTCTGAAAATTTACGAAAAATATGTCAAGAAAAAGCCTGGGACGGAGAATGGTTTATCTATGGTTTTACAGGAACTGGCAAACCAATCGGTTCAAAAATAAATAAGGAAGGAAAAATCCATTTGAATGTCCAAAGCTGGGCAGTCTTTACAGGATTAGCAACAGAAGAACAAACAAAAAAACTTTCTGCATCTGTATCAAAATATCTCGACACTCCTCTCGGACCGGAACTTATGTATCCTGGATACGTTGATGAAGCCGATGAAGTAGGACGCATAGCAAATCTCGAACCAGGGACATTCGAAAATGCATCAATATATCAACATGCCGTAGCTTTTGCAATTTTTGCAGACTCCGCAATGAATAATTTAGAGAAGGCATTCCGTACATTTGTAAATCTTCTGCCTACAAATCCGGATAATTTTGATTGTAGACGCAGTTCCGAACCATACGCTACAGGAAATTACTATTGCGGGAAAAATCATCCGAGGTATGGACAAAATTTCTTTACCTGGTTTACAGGAAATCCGGCGTGGTTGCTTAGGGCCGGTTTTGAAAATATACTAGGAGTAAAAGCACAGTTTGAAGGCTTACAGATAACTCCATCTGTTCCAAAAGACTGGGATAATTACTGCGTAATAAAACTATTTCGAGGGATTAACTATAAAATAAATTTTATCCGTTCAAACTCAAAAAATGGAATTTATCTTGATGAAAAAAAGCTTTGCGGAGATATAATTCCACAAGAAAAAGCAGAAAAATCTGCTAAGACTAATCAAGATGGGGAAAGATTTATTGAAGTAACAGTTTTCTACAATACAGGAGGAAAATGAGAATGTTTTTTAAGAAAAAGAAATTAGATATTTGTTTTTATGGGAACCCTGTTCTTAAGAAAAAATCTGCAGAAGTCCTTGATGTCAACAATGAAATAGTTGAATTGGCTCAGGGAATGATTCCACGCATGATTGATTCAGATGGAATTGGGTTAGCAGGACCGCAGGTAGGAAGAAATCAACGTATTGTTGCATTGAACATCCCTTTTGATGATGAGAATTCGCAACAAAACTTATTTCCTGAAGAACGCTTGCTTTACGAACTCATGCCTGTTGTAGTTGTCAATCCTAAAATACTTAATACATCACAAGAAATGACATGTACATCAGAAGGATGCCTGAGCATTCCCGGAATTAATGCAGACGTAGAAAGATCCGCAGAGATAGAAATTGAGTTTGATATTATTATACAGAACAATACAATTGTTCCACGCAGAAAAATGCGTTTTTGGTGCGGACAGCTTACCGCAGTATGTTTTCAACACGAAGTTGATCACCTCGACGGGATTTTATTTGTAGACAGAGTAAGTGAAAAAGAGAAACAAAGAATCGCAGGAAAACTCAAAAAACTTAAAAAAATAGTTACAAAAAGTCTGAAAAAAAATGACCTTAATAACAAATAATGTTGTTTACTCTTGTACGAAGCACTTTTGGACTGCTGTGCTCTGCACAGCTTTTAATTTAACAAAGAATCTTGCAAAAAATCAAGACTCTTTAACTCAATGGGTTGATGGCTATTTTATACCTTTAACCTCAAAAAAGAGTGTTTTTAAAGTTCAACTGCGTTTTTTGGGATTATTAACGAGTCAGTATTAATCTCAAATAAAGTTCAAAATCTTTGATCTTGAATCTAGAGAGCCTGTGTGAAAAGGTTTTTGTCTCTTTAAAAACCTTTTCGTGGAGGGTCTATAGTTTCACTTATATATTTTTTGGGTCTATAACTCAAAAAAAGGAATTGCAGTAACCCTTTCTGACAGTTGTTGAGCTTGTTTTATTCTACACACCACAAATCCTCGTGAACATCGTTCATGGTGGATATCTATAAACTTTTCAACATTCTTTGCATGTTTGGAAGATGGTGATTGTGTCCACTTTACTTCTATAGGAATATCTTCGTTAGGTGTCTCCCAGATAAAATCAACCTCTGTGCCACTTACAGTTCTCCAAAACGATACAGAAAAATGTTGTCCAAGAGTAGCAGCACGATGAATAAGTTCAATCCCAACCGCATTTTCAAATAACCTCCCGCCTATTTCATTTAAAAGTGATGATTGAATATTAAATCTCGCTGCAGCATTACATACTCCAGTATCAAAAAAGAGAAACTCAGGTGTTGTTAACAAACGCTTTCTACTTAATTTTCGATATGGCTGAAGCCAGTAGCCCACAAATGTATCCGCTAAGACTTGATAATAATTTTTTACTGTTGAAACGGGGATGCCACTTTCTTGAGAAAGTTTAGAAAGATTAATTTGATTAATACTTTCGCTTGCCGCTAATTGCAAAAAAACATGAAATGCCCCAAGATCTTTTATCAGCATTTCACTCCTTATTTCTTCCTCAATATAATTGATAACATACGCTTCCAAAGTAGCGACTGCGGTCTCTGTTTTTTCCTCGCGAATCCCCGGCAAATTTCCATAGATTAAACGCTTTTCCAAACTTCTGACAGGAAACAGAGTCTCCTTTTGAAAAGTATCAATTCCCGATAAACGACTGATTGAGTTATTTTCTTCGAGCGATATAACAGGATAAAGATGATACAAATGACTCCTACCCGGCAATAAATTCGCAGAATGAGTGCGTAATTTTCTGGCAGAACTACCTGTGAGGTAAAATTGAAATCTGCTTTTATCTTTATCATATAAAAATTGTACTTCGTCAAGTAAAGAGGGAATCTTTTGAATTTCATCAACAAAAATATTAACTATATAATGAGGCAATGCTTTTAATTCTCGTGTAAAACGTCCCGGCTCCATCTCAAGACGATGTCTTAGCGCAGAATCTTGAAGATTATAGATAACTGTTTTTTTCGAAGAAAGCAAATGATTTAGTAAATAGGTCTTCCCCGTTTGACGTGCGCCAAATATTAATCTTATCTTGTTTTTGCTAATTTCACTGCTTAAACGATTTTGCAATAAGCGATAATAATACATAATGATAATCTCTTCTGTTTTTTTGTATAATTTACAACTAGATGTGGATTATACAATATAATTTACAACAAACAACATAAAAATATGAATTAATAAAAAGATAAAGGGTTAAGTTATTCTTGCTTTTTCCGAAAAAAACGATATTTTAATCTTAGAATTTCATTTAATATAGCCCTTTAGAGATAGACAGTGTGCAAAAAGGCTTCGTGCGAAGTAAAAAAGACTTTTGTACAACATCTAAGTAGATTAATTTTAAGGAAAGAAAAAGAGTGAATAATAATAAGCATAAAATGTTCAAAAATTTAAAGAAGATGTTTTTTGATCTTTTTTTTAATCCTGTAATCCTTTTAAAGCTGAGCAAGGGGTCTTGGTTTCGTCCTTTTCGCATTGTTATGCTTTTGTGTGTCATATCCGGGATTTTAATGACTACTGTAAAAATACCGGGTTATTTAAAAACTGCAGATGAATGGGGGGGCTGGCTGGAAGAAAATATAGAAAGCCTTTCAATCGAAAATGGTAAAATTTCCTGGGAAAAGCCAAAAGAACTTCCATGCAAGATCTCATTTAAGGGAATTATGTTTGAGTTGAACAAACCGAATGCCTCATTTTCTAAGGACAAGATTGATTGCGCAGAGAGGATGGGCATTTGGATTAAATCATCTCAAATTTTCTGGTGGGTAAAAAGCGGGACTAAAAATAGCAGAGAAAAAACTGTAGTAGAAATACTTTCTTCTGACGGTAAATTCTTCAATATATTTGATATAAAAGATGTCTTTCCTGGGGGGAATATGATAAAACCCGGTCAATTTAAAGAAACGGCAAGATCCTTTTGTCTCCAGCTTCTTCCAGGTCTTTTTTTTCAGAAAATATTAAGTACTCTTTTTTATGTACTCTTTTATCTTATCCTGTTTGCTCTCTTTCAATATATTTTTAAAAACTCGTTATTCAAAGATTATTCTTTCTCACAGATTCTGAGTTTTGACTTATACGCAGCATTTATTCCAATTATCATGGCATCTATTTACAATATTGCATCTTCAAATAACCACTTTATAGATTATCCTACCGCATTTATGTTAGCTTTTTTTGGATATATTATTTATGCATCCAGAAGCATACAGAAAACACTGCCATTGCCCGATGAGAAGTAATTAAACATTATACGAAAAGGTTTTTAAAAAGCAAAAATCTTTTCATACAGGCTTTCTAGATTCAAAATCTCTGATTTCGAACTTTATTTGATTAAAAATTATATTAAGGAGTAATATTCTAAAGGCAAGAGAAAAAGTCTAAACTACTTTTATAGCAGAAATTGAAAAATACCCACCTGTGCATATATTAAATTCTATGAAAAATAAATCAATATCTACAATTATTCTTGGGGTTACTGGTTCTATTGCGGCATATAAAGCTGCTGATTTAACCAGCAGACTCTGCAAAAAAGGGGCTAATCTGTATGTCATTATGACAGAGTCGGCAGAGAAATTGATCTGTCCACAGACGTTCCTTACCCTATCCAGAAATCCCGTAATCTCTTCTCTATGGTCTTCGTCAAATTGGCAACCGCGCCATATTCAACTGGCTGATGAAGCAGATCTTTTTCTCATTGCACCAGCGACTGCCAATTTTATTGGAAAATATGCCAACGGCATTGCAGATGACGCACTGACTACATTCGCTCTTGCTTTTGAAGGAAAAGTAATTGTTGCCCCCGCTATGAACCCGAGAATGTGGAGAAATCCTGCAGTTCAAGAAAATATTCTAAGCCTAAAAAAAAGGGGAGCCATTATTGTTGAACCAGAAGAAGGGATTGTTGCATGTGGAGACTATGGACGCGGACGTCTTGCCAACCTGGATGCAATTGAAAAAGCGATAATCTAAATCGGTGAGTCAGTGAGTCAGTGAGTCAGTGAGTCAGTGAGACGGTGAGTCGGTGAGTCGGCAGTCCTGAGTCGGTAGTCGGTAGTCGTGAATCCTCAAATCACACAATCACACAATCCTCAAATCATAAAATACTCTCTCTCTGTCGGAGGACCTCGTAAAGCAAAAGAGCTGTGGCAACAGATACATTCAAAGAATCCATTTTTCCTTTCATAGGGATCTTTACCTGAATATCAGCAGTATCCAGCCATCTTTGACTTAAACCATGCTGTTCTGTTCCAACAATTACCGCCAAAGGACGATTTAAATCAACTTCCGTATAAATATTGTCTGTATGTGGAGTTGCAGAAAGAACAGAAACATTGTTTTTTTTGAGCCATGACAAAGCATCTTCTGAAGAAGCTTCAGCTATCGGCACACTGAAGAGTGCCCCAGTGCTGGCGCGTACAACATTAGGATTAAAAATATCTGTACACTTATCACATAAAATCAAACCATCAACTCCCGCTCCATCTGCTGTTCTTAGCATTGTCCCTAGGTTTCCGGGTTTTTCTATCGACTCGGCAACTATAAAAAATGGATTTTTTTTTGTTGGTAGTTGTTCGAGAGACGTATGGAATTGAGGAGCAACCGCCAGCAAACCCTCGGGACGATCCCGATAAGCACATTTTTTAAAAGCACTATTATTTATGGGAAAAATTTCTGCGCCTCTTTTTCTAAGCTCTTCAATAAGTGCATCTTCATTTTTACCTAGAAACATCTCTTGACAAAAATAGAGTTCAGCTATATTTATATTATTCTCCAGTGCACGCTTAAGACTACGATAACCCTCAATAAGAAACACATTTTCTATATCTCTTTGACGGCGAGAACGCAGTTTTACCAATCGTTTTATTCTGTTGTTTTGCAAACTTGTTATCATAAATCTCGATTAATTATTAATTGATAATTGATAATTCAAATAGCTTGATTTTCTCACATTGAGAAGTTATTATACAACTCTCAATGATATTATCAAGCTAACACATTTTCTCTATTAAAATTTTAGGTCTAATAATGAAAAAACCTTTCTGTATAATCATCGCATTTTTGAGTTTTTCTATAACCTCTTTGTCTGTCGAACACACACACCTCGGCACAATAATTGTCGACAATCTTAATGTACGCGCCCTTCCATCTCAAAAATATGAAGTACTCTGCAGGCTTCAAAAAGGTGAAACAGTCAATATTCTATCTAAACATAATTCCTGGCTAAAGATTCAGGCTCCAAAACAATCTACTGCCTGGATCTCCTCCAATTCTATTGAAAAAAGTCAAACTATAAAAGCGACTTCTGTATATTCCGGACCTGGCATACTGTACTCTAAAATAGGGAAACTTGACAAGGATGTTTCTGTGAAGATAATTCAACAACGTAGAAAAATATGGACTAAAATAAAAGTAAAACCTGAGTTTGTGGCATACGTCTCAGAAAAATATGTAGATACTTACTACAAAATTTTTGAAGATAAAAATAGACCTAATGATACCGTATTTGAAACAGAAAAAAAGAAAAAATTCAAAAAAAAACCAACGCCTGACAATGTACCCCGCTTAAAAAGTATAGCACAAGTAGACAATAACCTCCTCACACCACTGAAATCAATAAATAATCTCACAGAAAAAAAAGATAATAATAAAAAAGAAATCGTTTTTTTAGGAAACAAAACAATCGCTACCTTTGAGGGAATGGTACTTGCTTTGAAAAATAATGGAAACAGTTCTGCATCACATGCTCTCGCCATAAAACTTAAAGGAGAATATTATCCAACAATATATCTCCAAAGTAAACAATATGACCTTGACGGATGGATAGGTAAAACAGTTTGTATAACAGGTGAAAAAAACTGGATAGAAGGTTGGAAACGCCCAATTTTAAGGGTAAAACAGATAAAACCGGTATTTTAAGAGCCGTTAAGGGCTGTTAAAAGCCGTTGACCGTTAACCGTTAAAAGCCGTTGACCGTTAAAAGCCGTTGACCGCTAAAAGCCGTTGACCGTTAAAGACCGTTGACCGTTATTGATCGTTGAAGGACAAAAACGAACAACGAGAAACAACACCTAAACGGAAAACGGTCAACGGAAAACGATTAACGGTCAACAAAAAACGGTCAACAGAAAACGGTCAACAGTTAAACGATCAACGGAAAACGGACAACGGTCCTTAAACGGTCAACAGTACTAAAACGGTCAACAGAAAACGGTCCTTAAGCGGTCAACGGTTAACGGCTAACGGTCAACGGTACTTAAACGGTCAACGGTCAACGGAAAACGGTAAACGGTAAACGGTAAACGGTAAACGGTCCTTAAACGGTCAACAGTACTTAAACGGTAAACGGTCCTTAAACGGTCAACAGTAAACGGTCCTTAAACGGTCAACAGTACTTAAACGGTAAACGGTCCTTAAACAACACTTACTATGAAATTATTTCCAAAAAATCCTCCATACTGGACAATTGCAATAATCGCCTGGATTGTACGTTTTATACGTATGACCCTAAGAAATAATCTAGAAGATAAGGCGAACTTATTTTCCAAGAAGAACAAACCGTCAACGGAAAACGGAAAACGGAAAACGGTCAACGGTCATCCGTCAACGGAAAACCGTCACCCGTCAACAGAAAACGGTCAACGGTCAACGGTCAACGGAAAACCGTCAACAGAAAACGGTCCCCCGTCAACGGAAAACGGAAAACGGAAAACGGAAAACCGTCCCCCGTCAACGGAAAACCGTCAACGGTCAACGGTCAACGGTCAACGGTCAACAGAAAACGGTCCCCCGTCAACGGAAAACGGAAAACGGTCAACGGTCAACGGTCAACCGTCAACGGAAAACCGTCCCCCGTCAACGGTCAACGGAAAACGGTCAACGGCAGTTATCATCGCCCTCTGGCATAACAGATTGCTTTTTACAACAGCACTTTTTCCGCATTGGTATAGAAAAAATCTTACTACTGTAGCAAGTAGTTCCCGAGACGGGGGGTATGCTACATCATTTGTAAAGAATTTTGGATTGCAGGTTGTACGTGGTTCTTCAAGTAAAAATGCAGTGCGTGCAGTAATCGGTTTAAAGAAAGCTCTTGAAGGGGGATCTTCGGTTGCTATTACTGTTGATGGACCACGCGGTCCAAAATACAAAGTCCAGCAGGGAATTATATATCTTGCAGCAAAGACAAAAATTCCTATTATTCCTGTAGCTTTAAACTCATCATCATATTGGCAACTAGGAGGATGGGATAAAACACAAATACCAAAACCTTTTTCAAAAACCAATCTCGTTATAGGAAAACCAATACATATTAATTTAGGTGAAAATGAAAAATTAAGCACAGAAACAAAAGAAAAATACTCTAAATTGCTGGAAAAAGAACTTTTAAAAATAACGAAGGATCCTTAATATTTGATGATTGTGTGATTGGGAGATTGTCTGATTGGGGGATTGGGGGATTTAATGATTGTAGGACTGAAAACTAACAACTGGAGATTTTAAAATGAACAAGATTTATCCAATAATAATGGCGGGGGGACAGGGAAAACGTTTCTGGCCTAAAAGTCGAGAAGCAGAACCAAAGCAGTTAATAAAACTACTTAGCAAAACCACTCTTATTGAACAGACAATAGAACGACAACTTAAATTGGCTCCGCCAGAGAATATTTTTGTTATTACCAATGCACAATATAAAAAAACAATGGATGCAATTCTTCCTATTCCAA
Organism: Verrucomicrobiota bacterium; assembly: GCA_034660375.1. Classification (GTDB taxonomy): domain Bacteria; phylum Verrucomicrobiota; class Lentisphaeria; order UBA2565; family JAYEIY01; genus JAYEIY01. The sequence goes on along the minus strand of JAYEIY010000083.1, from coordinate 955 downwards.
ACGAAAATATAATAGGTGAACCATTTGGACGCGATACAGCACCATGTGTCGGGCTCGCAGCTGCACTCGTAAAGGCAAAATCCAATGATAATGCAGTCATGATGCTATTACCGGCAGACCATGTAATTCATAATACCGAAGAATATACAAAAACCATGAGAAATGCTGCAGAAATAGCTCAGTCTTCAAATGCAATTGTTACAATAGGAATAAACCCAACATCTCCCTCAACAGCATACGGATACATCGAATGCGGAGAAAAAATAAAAAACATAAAAGGGACTTTCTATAAAAGTAAAGGGTTTAAAGAAAAACCAAATAAAAAAACTGCAGAAGAATTTCTCAACTCTGAAAATTTTAAATGGAATGCTGGCATGTTCCTCTGGTCCGTAAAAACAATTACTGATGCACTAAATAAAAATGCTCCTCAAATAGGAAAAATGGTAGACAACCTCCTCCCATATATAGGACAGAAGAATTTTAATAAAAAGCTTGAAGAAGAATATAAAAAACAAGAAAAGATTTCTATTGATTATGCCGTTATGGAAAAAGCTGAAGATGTATTTGTCGCAGAATGTACATTTGACTGGGATGACGTAGGCAGTTGGACCGCAGTAGAAAAACATCTGAATAAAGATGAAAATAATAATGTTACTACAGGATTATCCGTATCTCTGAATTCAAAAAATAATATTATTGTAGGCGAACAAAATCATTTAATCGGACTCGTGGATATCGCTGATATCGTTATTGTTCATACAAAAACTGCAACCCTAATATGTCCAAAAAAATCTGCCGAAAAAGTTAAGAATTTAGTCCAAATAATAGAAGGCAATGATAACATGAAAACGTTTTTGTAAAACCCATTAACCATTAATAACTAATCATTAATCATTAATCATTAATCATTAATCATTAATCATTACCCATTACCCATTACCCATTACCCATTACC
>JAYEIY010000082.1:0-2914 GCA_034660375.1 Verrucomicrobiota bacterium | reverse complement strand
CATTTATCTCCCCATCTTTCACCTTCAGCAACAGGGATAAATTTTCCATGTTTTTTATCTGCAAATTTAACTGGATTGCTACTTACAAAATATTCCGCATTTAATAAAATAGAATCTGAGATAATATATTGCTTAATTCGTTGGTAAAAACAATAAATCCTCTCTTCGTACAATTCAATTTTTTCTTTATGCATAAAAACACCTTTTTTCTATTCTGTGAATAATTAGCAAGTTTTATTTTACTGTTATTTTTAAGTACTAGGTTAAATTACTAATAAAATAAGTATTATTCAAGAAGAAAAGAGGAGAATCTTAGAATTAACATTGATACTTGTTAATAGTGCTTTATCTAAAAAAGCAATTTTCTCATTCTTTTTTCAATAGAAAATTAAAGCTTTTATAGGTTTTATTTGAAAAGGACAGGTTTAGATTTTTGTCTGCTATTGCTGTAAATTCTTCATTATCAATGGTTTTTCCTGTTGCATCAAGAGGTATGACTTTCCAGACGCCTTTTTGTTCTGTTTTAAGAATTAATTCTATTTCTATTGGTTCTGATATAATTGGGGCGGTTCCTATCTGTCCCATTCTGGTATTTTCACGTCCGGGAATACGTTTTCCATTTCTTGTAAGTTCCTGAAGGGTTTGATTTGAATTTCTTTCTCTCCCCACCATTGTCAGCAATATTTCTTTTGATTTTTCTAGAGGAAGATTGTCTATACTGGAAAGACTTACGACACCATATGCATCATTTAATTTCATTGTTAATGGACCGTTTTTATATGTATCTCCGTTCAAAAATCCGAGAATTCCGCGGGTTTTTGGTGTTTTGACGCTAATATTATAGTTTTTGTAGTCCCATACAACTTCATTGGTTATACTTGTTATGGTTCCGGCTTCTTTATTATGGGCTTTTTTATAGAGTTTTTCGTTCCATATCGGAGGATATTTTTCTTTATCAAATGAAAGCCTTACTCCTCCTACAAGCATAGCCTCTGTAGGAATATTCCCTTTTGCAAATTTCATATAGAATCTATTGTCTGAACTGGTTTTATCTTCGCTTTTATTACGTTTGGGATTATGTAGTGCTTCAGGAAAAAGATAATTCTGATAAATAACCGGAGCCTGCTTTAAATCACCTCTTACATAGAGGAAATATGACATTGGTTCAGTTGTCAGTCCTCCCGGCGATGCAAATATAGAGAAAAAATCGTTTTTTACCGATTGAATTTCCGGAGTTCCCATACAGAATCGATGATTTGCGTTTATGTTCTGGAGGGCACCATATATTGCCATAAATGGAGCAGCGTCTACAAAATAATCATTAGGAAAACAGAAATTCCATTCGGTTATAGCAAAAGGTTTACCGCTGACATTCTGAAACGCTCCTGTAAGCATGTGATCTACAGGATGTTTTACAATAGGTTCATTCCCAAAGAGAGCTTCTCTTGGAGACCAACCTCCGTGTGGATGTAGCCAATAGCAATGCTTGCCTGTAAAGTCTAAGCAAGTATTCGTAGCTGCCTGAAGCTCCTGCAGATGTCCAGGGCCTCCCCAAGAAGATCCCTGAACCAGCATTTTACTTCCAGTTGAACGAATAAGTTTTTTTACCTTTTTAAACCATTTTTGTTCAAGTTCATAATAGAATTGAGTTTGATCAGCAGCTCTTTTGATGTGTGCTGATGCACAATTTGCGAGGGAACCAATGCCCAACAGAGCAACAGTTCCTTTCGTCAATGATTCTGACTGATTCATAGGACTTCCACTCCCTTCAATCCTCCAAGCCATAGTCAAAGTAATATCATTTTCATATTTTTTTATCAACCAGTTATTATATTGTTCCTGAAGCATCAGTCTGTATGGACCTGGAGATGCATCTACAGTATTGAAGAATAGACTTACTTCATTTATTATTTTATAAGTGCTGAATGCTGGATCATCAGCATAGCGTAATTTGGTGTACGGGTTGGTATGTTCCAGAAACTTTTTCAGGCATTTCAAGTATAGTTCCTGATGTTTTTCATCATAAAAATACTGAGTATTATTGAGGGCAGAGATTTTTGCAGGGACTTGAACTCCTGTGGATGGAGACCATCTTGTACTGAAAAGCCCCGACATTCTTACATATATTCCTGCTTTTTTTAGTTCATAAAACAATTTATCGAATTTTGCCATACGTTTTGGATTATATTCCGGTAATTTGTAGTTACCATCACTTTTAAGAAGAACATCGAAAAGGGAGTGAAAACGGATTTGATTAAAACCGTATTTCTGCATTATTTTTGCATATCGTGCTGCCATTGCTTTAAAAGGAAAAAAACCATATTTCACAACTGTAATTCCTTTAAATCGGACTGGATTTTCTGGTTCATTTTCAAACACGAAATTACCATTTTTTACAATAAGCCATCCTTTACTGCCTGCTGGAGTATCTTTACAAAAGTCAAATCCTTTTTCCCATGGGGCGGGTTTATTTGCCGAGTCGTATTTATTTGGTATATCCCACCAGTCTGATGCATCATTATCTGGATAATCTTTCCAGGCAAGCTTGCTTGGCAAAAGATCAGCTGCTTTTGTATTTTTGCCTAGCGTCATTCCTAGAAGTACATAAGATGCATCTTCTCTGGCATTGGCTTTTACAGAAATTGAGGTTATTTTAGATTTTTTATTATTCAAATCGAATGCAGAAATATATGCTCCTATTTTTACACCTCTTCCATTTTTTCCTTCCCATCCCAGAACTGCCTTATCAATATTAATCGGACTCCACCAACCTGAGATATGTTCCTTGAATTTAAGTTTTTTTCTATGTTAACAAAATTCAGTTAGATTTGTTTGTAACAGCTTGATATACAACCAGATATAAAGCACCGTTTGCCGCCCCAACGTTCTCTTTAAAGCATCTTTAAGTATTTTT
>JAYEIY010000081.1:0-14194 GCA_034660375.1 Verrucomicrobiota bacterium | reverse complement strand
AGTTAAGTTGCGAGTATGTTTTGTTTTGAGCAAGAAATTTAAATTACCGAGCAACTACTTTCCCTTTCTTTAGTAAAAAAGGGAATCTGAGTTGCGTGTTCGTCAGCCTCAAACCGATGAGTTCTGGATATTAGTCATCAGTTCAATAACTTCTCTAGGAGTAAAATGCTCTCCTGCTTCTTCATTATTATCTTCATTAAATTTTCTGATTAACTCTTCAAAGACATATCCCATACCAAGATTTGTCAAAGGCGGGAGCTTGCGTCCATCTAAATCAAGTTTTTCTTCATGTGTAAGATTTATATTAGGACTTATAAATTTTTCTAAGATATTTAGAAGAACATCATTGTCAGCCATCTTTTTGATTTTACTTTTCAACTCAAATTTTTTAATAATCTCTTTTACATTATCACTAAAACCATCAAGATATTCATTAACATTAGCTTCAAGGATTTGAATATTATTAGTTGCAGTATCATGGATTAATTGCAAGGTCCATTTGCTCGTATTGTAAAAGACATATCCAGAAGCTTCGCATAAACCATTACTATCAAGTTCTGTCAACTCAGCTTCTTCACGCTGAAATTTAAGTTCTTCAAGAACTTCCATTTTAGAAGTTTCAAGTAAAGCATCTAGCCTACGCAAAACAACCATTGGCAAAATTACATCTCTATATTTACCACGAACATATACATCCCTTAAACAATCATCGGCAATTGACCAGATGAATGAAACTATTTTATTATGTGAACCAATATCCATTTTTATTTTTCCTGTGATTTTTTTTGCGAATCTTGCAGATTTATCTTTCTAAATAATATCTTTCAATATATACACTGCAGGATATTTTCCTATAGTATTTAATTCAATTTCATTAGATGATTTTGATTTCACCCCGATATAGAAACGCCTCTTGGCGTACCGTGGTTTACTAAATATGTACAAAGTACTTAATTATTCTGACACAAAATAATTCTGTCAATCTGTTCTTTCGGTCTTTCCTTCTCTTTCGCCCTTAATCATTCCGCATTATTTTATCTATTTGTTTTTCTGATTTATTCAATTTGGGTAACAGGAAATACGCACTGCTTTTATATCTTTTCATTAGTTTTCTGTAATTTATCTGAAAGAGAGGTGACAATTTTTTTCATCCATGGTGATATATTTTTAAGTTCGTCATTTACAGTTTTTTCGGTAATAACATTTACTTTAACACCTGTTAAACAACAAATATCTGCTGAACGTGGACTATTGGTAATAACAGACATTTCTCCTATCACAGCTCCCTCTGACAGTTCTGCAAAAACAGTTTTTATTTCATTTTCGGTCTTACTTATTTCTATTTTGCCTGAAGTAATAAGAAATGCTTCTTTTCCAATATCACCTTCTCTTGCAATATAATCACCTTTTTTATATTCTCTGCTTCTAAAAGAATGCCCTCCCCTAAGATACTTCAAAAGTTCCGCTTTAAATTCATGTACACTCTCATAACGTTTTCTAGGATCTTTTCTAAAGATTTCATTATAATCTGAGATAGTTGTTCGGAAATTTGTGCAGTTGGGTTTCGTTTTTCAGGAGGAGGAATAATACATTCACGATTTTTTTTAATTCGATTTTTCATTCCTTTAGAACGGAATACATCTGAGCAGGTCAAAAGAGAATAGAGGGTTAATCCAAGAGAAAATATATCTGTTTTGGAGTCCAACATTGCACCTTCGGATTGTTCCGGTGCATCTTTATTTTTTTGCAATATCATTCTCTCAAGTCCGCTGCTGAAATCTTCTTGTCAGCATCACTGACACGAATATAACTTCTCCCATAGGCATAATATGGAAGATCCGCCCCATCAAATTTAACATAAATACAAATCTTATTCTCAATTACAACTCTATCAATTACAGGGAAAATTTTGGGTTCTATGTGATTGGAAATTGCATTAGAAATATCACGCAATGTTTTTTTCATTAACCATCTGTCCGACAACTTCTCCATCATTTTTTATCCCAAAATAAAGTTCTCCCCCACCATGCTTATTAATGATAGCAACAACGGAGCAAATACCTTCCTTTAATTCAAAAGTAGACTTCTTTTATTCTAAAATTTCAGATTCTACAAATGTTTGATTATTCATTTTTTGTCAAACCTTTTTCCTTATTTTTATTTTTCCCGCATTATTAAAACAATAACTAAAAAATCAATCCTATCAATCCTATCAATCCTTTTCATAAACAAATATATATCTTCAAAAGTCAAAATCCAGTTTTAGAGAAAAACAATTCATCATTTATATTGTTCCACATCAATATTGAGTTTTTTAATTGAATAATGCAGGACTCTTTCGGTTGTGTTAAGGAATCTGGCGGTTCCGGCTATATTCCCTCGGGTTGTCTTTAGAGAATCAACTATTAATTCTTTTTCGTATGAACTGAGAAGAGTCTTTAGATCTGCCCCTTGTTCAGGGATAATACCTGTATATGTTTCATCACATGTCTGCAATGACGGAGGCAGATTGAATGCGTGTATAACCTCATCTGATGAAGTAAGTACTGCACGTTCAATACAGTTTTCTAGTTCTCTTACATTGCCAGGCCAATGATATGCCATCATCATATTTATGGCTGAGGTCGATATGCGTCTTACATTTTTGTCATATTCTTCATTATACTTCTGTAGAAAGTGATCTGAAAGAAGAATAATATCTGATTTTCGTTCTCTCAGACGTGGAAGATGCAATGGAAAGACGTTTAATCTATAGTAAAGATCTTCCCTAAAGGTTCCTTCTTTCATTGCTTTTTCGAGATCTTTATTAGTAGCAGCAATAACTCTTACATTTATTTTCTTCTCAGAATCTTCACCTACCGGCATAATTGTCTGCTCCTGAAGAACTCGTAGAAGTCTGACCTGTATATTGAGAGAAATATCACCGATCTCATCAAGAAAGATTGTTCCTCCGTTTGCCTTCTCAAATCGTCCTTTTCTTGATTGACTTGCACCTGTAAAAGCTCCTTTTTTATGACCAAAGAGTTCACTTTCAATAAGATTTTCTGGTAATGCCGCACAATTTACGCAAACCAATGGGTTGGATTTTCTGCTACTGTTGAAATGTATTGCACTTGCAACCAGTTCTTTCCCTGTCCCCGAATCTCCTCGTATCAAAACTGTAGCATTACTATCAGCTACCTGTGCTATTTGCTGAAATACGATACGCATATTTCCGCATCGACCGATTATTTTATCCAGACTGTATTTATCTTTCAATTGAAGTCGCAAGGTCTGATTTTCCTTTCTTAAATCTTCACGTTCTTCAATCTGTTCTCTGACCGCAAAAACAGATTCTGCTAGGATATTGGCTATCAATTCAAAAAAGTGTTTTTTACGATCAAGGTCTTCCTTGTCTGATGGACTTAAATCGATACTGAAAGTACCTATAATCCTTTTCGCATGAAGAATAGGTACACAAATAAATGCTATGCCCGATTTTTGCCTCTTTTTTGTCTTCTCCAAAAAGGCAGATTCTTCGTCAACATTCGGTATTATTGCAGTCGTCTCCGTCTTTGCAACATTGCCGGTTATACCTTCCCCGAGCTTATACCTGCCGCGTTTTTCCTGTGCTTTAGTCAAACCTATTGATGCAGAAACAACAAAAGTATCATCATCACTACGACGCAAAGTAAATGTCCCCCTCAGAACTCCAAAATTTTCCGATAAAATAAACAGAACCTGCTCAAGCATTGTCTGAATATTTTTATTATGACTAGCTGCTAAATGTGAAACCCTGTAAAGTATATCCAACTCTTTCGTTTCATCCCTTGTACTCATAAAAAACCTCTTTTATTATGGATTTATCTAAAACAAGGAACTATAGTATCTGAAAATTACAATTTTGCAAGAGAAACACTTAATTTATTACAAAAATGTAAGATTTTATTATTACAAGAGGTTGCTCTTTTCTTCTTTTTTAAAAACTTATCTAACTGTTAATTAATGAGATATAATTTTTTTTTATAATAATGGCACATTTTTTGCTAAATTAAAAAAACAAATATTTGAAGATGTAAATGTATAAAAAATAATTAATAAAATCCATTTTTACATAACCAACAAGAGAGTCGTCCGAAATGCAAGTAATCCATCACGTATTTCGCACGCCCCACAACTGTAAAAAATAAATAAGGTAAAGAATTATGTCAAAAAAAGAAAAAACCAAAAATAAACAAAAACCAGTAACAGAAATATTCGGAACGGAGGTATTTAGTCAGAAGGTTATGAAAGATTTTCTTTCAGATTCCGTATATGAAAAATTGCTTGCAACCATTAACAACGGAACGACTCTTGATCTTTCAATTGCAGACGATGTGGCCTCTGCAATGAAAGAATGGGCTTTAAGTAAAGGGGTAACCCACTATACTCATTGGTTTCAGCCTTTAACCGGTTCTACCGCAGAAAAGCATGATTCTTTTATTGAACCTGACGGAGAGGGTGGGGTTTTGATGAAATTTTCGGGAAAAAATCTGATAAAAGGAGAACCTGACGCTTCAAGTTTTCCTTCAGGAGGCGTAAGAGCCACTTTTGAAGCACGTGGATATACTGCATGGGATCCTACGAGTCCGGCATTTATTAAACGGGAAGACAGAGGATCCACTCTTTGTATTCCAACTGCATTTTGTGCTTATCACGGTGAAACCCTTGATAAAAAAACACCTTTGTTAAGATCCATACAGGCTATATCAAAAGAGGCAAAAAGAGTCCTGGCATGTTTCGGAGATGAATTTGAGGAGCGGGTAGTGCCCACTCTAGGAGCAGAACAGGAATACTTTCTTATAAATAAAAAACTTTACTATGCAAGACCTGATCTTCTTCAATGCGGACGTACACTTTATGGTAATATTCCTGCTAAACATCAACAGCTTGAGGATCACTATTTCGGAGCTATACAATCAAATATTCTTAATTTTATGGCAGAAGTAGATCAGGAACTCTGGAAATTAGGTATTCCTGCAAAAACAAGACATAATGAGGTGGCTCCTGCTCAATTTGAGCTTGCATCTGTTTTTGAAGAACTGAATATTGCTGTAGATCACAATATGATGGTGATGGAAACCCTGGAAGTTGTAGCAGAACGTCATGGGTTGATCTGTCTCATGCATGAAAAACCATTTGCTGGTATAAATGGTTCGGGAAAACATAATAACTGGTCCATTGATACTCCTACAAGAAATCTTTTGAAACCCGGAAATAGTCCACATGATAATGCAGAATTTCTGACTTTTTTATGTGCTGTTATAAAGGCGGTTGATATTCATGCAGATCTTTTGCGTGCATCTGTTGCCTGTGCCGGAAATGACCATAGACTAGGAGCAAATGAAGCACCTCCAGCAATTGTATCAATCTATTTAGGAGATCAGCTGACGGATATAATTAAGCAGCTGGAAAAGGGATCTGCAAATTCCACAAAATCTGTAAGAAATATGCTCATAGGAGTTGATATTATTCCTGAGCTTCCCCGCGATGCAACCGACAGAAACAGGACAAGTCCGTTTGCATTTACAGGTAATAAATTTGAATTTCGTGCCGTTGGTTCTACTCAGTCATGCGCTGATGCTACAATGACGCTGAATACAATTGTTGCTGATGTACTCATGGAAATAGCAGATGAACTTGAAAAAGCGGATAAAAAGAATTTTAACAAAATCCTTCAGAAAATTTTGCAACGTATCATAAAGAACCATAAACGAATCATTTTTAATGGAGATAATTATACCGAAGAGTGGCAACTTGAGGCTAAAAAACGAGGTTTACCAAATCTAAAAACAACTCCGGAGGCTTTGGAGGCGATAGCATCAGAAAAGGCGGAAAAACTTTTTGAGAAGCATAATGTTTTGAGTAAAGTAGAATTACATTTGCGTTATGAAGTATCCAAGACAGCATATGAACAACATATTGACATAGAAGGAAAACTTGCTCTGGATATAGCAAAAACCATAATTTTGCCCGCAATTTTTAAATATCAGAAACTTTTGCTTAACAATTTGAAAGATCTGCAAAAAACTCAGATAGTTCAGGGGCAAAATGAGATTAGACAATCTCTTGAAAAGATAGGAACTGACCTTGAAGGTATATATGCAAGCTGCAGTAAACTTGAAAAAGCTGTTGTAGAAAAAGAGTACAAGTCAATAATAAGAAACATGGAAGAATTGCGTTCCTATATTGATCATCTGGAATTGATAGTCGATGATCAAATATGGCCCCTTCCAAAATATAGTGAGTTACTTTTTCTTTAAAGTATACTCATAAAAAACAAAGGTAACATAGACAGTTACCAAAACACAAAGGAGTAATAAGTATGAACAATCGTGTCACAGCAGTTCTAGAACAACTCAAAAATACAGCACCCTGGGAAACAGAATTTATCCAGGCAGCAACTGAAGTTCTTGAATCTCTTAGCCCGGTAATGGACAGAGACAAAGAGTACACAGAAAACAAAATTCTTGAAAGAATTGTAATCCCCGAACGCATTATTCAATTTCAAGTTCCATGGGTTGATGATAGTGGTAATGTTCAAGTAAATCAAGGATACAGGATTGAATTCAATAGTTCCATAGGTCCATATAAAGGCGGTTTGAGATTCCATCCAACCGTAAGTCTATCTATTCTGAAATTTCTGGGATTTGAACAGATCTTCAAAAATAGTTTGACTGGTCTGCCAATGGGCGGAGGAAAAGGTGGAGCAAATTTCGATCCTAAGGATAAATCAGACAATGAAGTCATGAGTTTTTGTCAAAGTTTCATGAGAGAGCTTTATCGCCATATAGGACCTAACACAGACGTTCCTGCCGGTGACATCGGAGTTGGAGGACGCGAAATTGGATATATGTTTGGTCAATACAAGAAAATTGTTAATTCTTTTGACAGTGTTCTCACGGGCAAGGGACTGGGATGGGGTGGAAGCCTTATCAGAACTGAAGCAACAGGATATGGATCAACATATTTTGCAGAAGAAATGCTAAAAACCCGTTCAGAGTCTTTTGACGGAAAAACGGTTCTTATTTCCGGTTCCGGAAATGTTGCACAGTACTCTGTAGAAAAAGTTAACGAACTTGGTGGAAAAGTTGTTTCTCTCTCTGACTCTGCTGGAACAATTATTGATAAAGCCGGTGTAGATGCAGAAAAACTTGCTTATGTTATCGATTTAAAAACTGTTCAACGTGGACGGATCAAAGAATATGCAGAAAAATTCTCAGGTGTTGAGTATTATGAAGGCAAAAAACCTTGGGGGCTGGTAGATGCAAAAGTGGCTCTCCCATCTGCTACTCAAAATGAGATTGATGCAGACGATGCTAAAGCTCTTGTTGAAAAAGGTTGTATCTGCGTTTCTGAAGGAGCAAATATGCCTTCAACTCCTGGTGCAGTAGAAGTCTTCCTGAACAATACAATCCTCTTCGGTCCAGGAAAAGCTGCGAATGCAGGTGGTGTGGCTGTCTCAGGTCTTGAAATGTCTCAGAATGCAATGAGACTCTCATGGACAAGAGAAGAAGTTGACAGTAAACTTCAAGACATTATGGTTAATATCCATAAAGCATGTTTTGATGCTGCTGAAGAATATGGAACGCCTGGCAACTACGTAAACGGCGCAAATATTGCCGGATTCAAGAAAATTGCAGACGCAATGATTGCTCAAGGTGTCTAAATTGAGATAATCTATAGAATACCAAAAGGCTCAACCGGAAAGTGGGTTGGGTCTTTTTTTTAATCTTAATGAGGATTTAGAAGAACTGGACTTGAAGTCTAGAAAAAAAGAGATATTTGAAGGGCAGACGTTATTGTTTGCCTTTCAATATATCTATAATAATAAAAACCTAAAAATAAAAATTTTAGAAATGAATAAAATTGTCAAGAAGAAGAAAAGAAGCTTTCCTGTTAATCAGGGATTATATGATTCTGCAAATGAGCATGATGCATGCGGAGTTGGTTTTGTATGTAACATAGACGGTGAAAAATCCCACAAAATAGTCCAGCAGGGAATTCAGCTACTTAACGACTTGAACACCGAGGAGCAACAGGAATAGATCCGAAAACCGGTGACGGAGCAGGTTTGATGCTCAATATCCCTGACTCTTTTTTCCGAAAAATACTCTCTGAAACAAATACAACATTACCTAAAAAAGAAGAATATGCGGTAGGAATGATCTTTTTACCATCGGAATCTGGTCTTGCAAATCTGGCAATTTCTATTATTGAAGAACAAGTAAAATCTGCTGGCGTCTCTGTTTTATGCTGGAGAGATGTGCCAACAGACAGCTCTGTTATTGGCAAAACAGCCAAAGAAACTATGCCCTCAATAAAACAACTTTTTTTGACAAAAAAAGAAGAATTATCTAAAAGCATCAATTTTGAGAGAAAATTATATATTCTCAGACGGAGTATTGAAAAAGCTTTGCAGGAACGTAATCTGGGAATGGATAAATGCTACGTTGTCAGTCTCTCCTCAAGAACTATCGTCTACAAAGGATTGTTACTGGCAACTCAACTTGCTGAATTCTACACCGATCTTTCTAATAAAGAGATGAAAATATCTTTGGCACTGGTACATCAGAGATACAGCACAAATACATTTCCTACCTGGGCTCTTGCACAACCCTTCCGATTCCTGGCTCATAATGGAGAAATTAATACCATTAGAGGCAATATTATACATATGAATGCTCGCCAGGATTCTTTTGAATCCGAGTTACTCTCCAAAAAAGAAATTAAATTACTTTTACCTATCATAGGAGAAGGACAAAGTGATTCTGCATGTTTAGATAATGCAATGGAATTATTGAATTTAGCAGGACGCTCACTGCCACACTCAATTATGATGCTTATTCCTGAAGCCTGGGGAGGAAAATATCATATAGGCAATGATCTTAAGGGATTTTTTGAATATCATGCTGGATTAATGGAGCCTTGGGATGGACCGGCTGCAGTTGCATATTCAAACGGAAAATCAATAGGAGCGATTCTGGACAGGAATGGTTTGCGACCAGCAAAATATACGATAACTAAGGATAATTTAATGGTTCTCGCATCTGAAACTGGAGTTTTGGATATTCCTCCTGAAGATGTTCTTCAAAAAGGACAATTGAGACCAGGACAGATAATCTATGTAGACCTTGAAGAGAAACGGGTTTTATTCAACAATGAGCTGAAGAATTTGATAGCCCGCCGGCAACCATATCGTAGATGGGTTACAGAAAATAAGATTATGCTTCGGGGGCTTTTTGAATCTGTTGATTCTACATATTCAGATCCGGAAAAGTTATTGCAGCAACAAAAACTTTTCGGATATACAAGAGAAGAAATTGAGAGAATAATAAGGGTCATGGCTGAAACAGGACATGAACCAATTGGCTCTATGGGTAATGATGCAGCACTACCTATTCTATCAAAAAAGCCACAACTGCTTTTCGCATACTTTAAACAACTCTTTGCTCAAGTAACAAATCCTGCTATAGATCCTATAAGAGAAAAGATTCTTATGAGCCTCACTACTTTTATCGGAAATCAGCAAAACTTACTTTCTGAACTGCCGCAAAGTGCACGCCTACTGAAATCTAAATCTCCAATATTTACTGATAAAGATATAATACACATTAAAAATTCTAAAATCCCTTCTTTCAAAGCTGCAACTCTTCCTCTGGAATTTCCTGGAAATGGAAAAAAGAAAGCTCTTAAAACAGCAATTAAAAATCTGATTCTGAGTGCTGAGAGAAAAGTAAAAGAAGGCTTTCCAGTACTTATTCTCAGTGATAAAAATATAAAAAAAGGTATGTCACCTATTCCTTCTCTCCTGGCGGTTTCTGCTGTAAATCAACACCTGGGTAAATGCGGATTACGTGCCAGCACAGGACTTATTATAGAAACAGCAGAGGCAAGAGAAGTAATGCACTATGCTCTTCTGCTTGGATATGGAGCTACGGCGGTCAATCCATATTTAGCGTTTGAGACTATATGTACTTTAAATACATCTGATACTCAAAAAAATGATCCCATAAAAGCAATGGAAAACTACGTAAAAGCAATAGAGAAAGGCTTGCTTAAAATCATGTCAAAAATGGGTATTTCCACCCTGCGTAGTTATAGAGCTGCACAAATTTTTGAGGCAGTTGGTTTGAAAGATAGTTTTATCAATAAATTTTTCACTGGAACTGCATCCAGAATCGGCGGAATAGGATTACAAGAAATTTCTGAAGAAATTCAGCAGCGTTTTTTGATTTCACAAGAAAAAGCATCTTCTGCGCAACTGCTTGAAACCAGAGGAGAATATCACTACAGAACAACCGGAGAAAAACATCTCTGGACTCCGGAAACTATTACAAATCTACAGCAGGCAGTAAGAAAAAATGATAAAAATCTCTACAAAAAATATGCAGATTATATCAATAATCAGGCAGAACACCTCTGTACATTGCGGGGATTGTTTAAATTCAAGAAAACAACTCCTGTTCAACTGGAAGATGTTGAACCTGCATCCGAAATAGCAAAAAGATTCGTAACAGGAGCAATGTCATTCGGTTCAATCAGCAAGGAAGCACATGAAGCACTTGCAATTGCAATGAACAGGATAGGTGGAATGAGTAACAGCGGAGAAGGAGGAGAAGATGCACGCAGATTTATCCCTCTCAAAAATGGAGACAGCAAATGCAGTGCAATTAAACAGATTGCCAGTGGGCGTTTTGGTGTTACAGCAGAATACCTTGCAAACTGCAAAGAATTACAAATTAAGATATCTCAAGGAGCAAAACCGGGCGAAGGCGGACAGTTGCCAGGTCACAAAGTAAACAAAACTATTGCAAAAGTACGTTATTCTACTCCAGGAGTAACCCTTATTTCACCACCGCCTCACCACGATATATATTCTATCGAAGACTTGGCTCAACTCATATATGATCTTAAAAATGCAAACCCTGAAGCAAGAATTTCTGTAAAACTTGTTTCAGAAACAGGTGTTGGAACCGTTGCAGCAGGAGTTGCCAAAGGATATGCGGATATGATACTTATCAGCGGTCAAGACGGAGGAACCGGTGCTGCCCCACTTACATCGATCAAGCATACCGGACTCCCCTGGGAACTTGGACTGGCAGAGACACAGCAGACCCTAGTATTAAATGATCTACGCAAATTGGTTAGAATTCAGGTAGATGGACAGCTAAAAACAGGCAGAGATGCAATAATAGCTGCAATGTTGGGTGCAGAAGAATTTGGATTTGCAACAACTGCATTGGTTACTCTAGGATGCGTTATGATGCGAAAATGCCACTCCAATACATGCCCCGTAGGAGTAGCAACACAAGATCCGGAACTACGAAAACGCTTTGACGGAAAACCTGAATATATTATTAATTTCTTTATGATGCTGGCTGAAGAAATAAGAGAATATCTTGCAGAACTTGGTTTCACTAAACTTAATGATATTATAGGACGTTCCGATCTTCTGAAAAAAAATCAAGCAATAGCTTACTGGAAATCTAAAAATCTGGACTTCTCTAAAATCTTTGCAAAAGTAGGTGAAGAAAAATCCCCTGTTCGCTATAATCCGACATCAAGAAGAAAAGTTGATTGTTCATATAATCACAAAATTGTAGAAAAAGCAAAAAACGCTATCGAAAACAAAGAAAAATATGAAGAAAAAATTTCAATTGCCAATTGCAATAGAACTGTAGGAACAGAACTTTCATACCACGTAGTAAAAAAATACGGAGCAGCCGGTCTTCCAGATGATACTATCAATTTTACTTTTTCCGGATCAGCAGGACAAAGCTTTGCAGCATTTCTTGCAAAAGGTATAACATTCCGTCTAATAGGTGAGGCAAATGACTATGTTGCAAAAGGACTTTCAGGTGGAAAAATCATAATAAAACCGCCTAAAAAAGTACAGTTCACAGCATCAGAAAATGCTATTGCTGGCAATGTTATTCTCTACGGAGCGACTGAAGGAGAAGTTTACATCAATGGACAGGTAGGAGAACGCTTTGCAATAAGGAACAGTGGTGCAAAAGCTGTTGTCGAAGGTGTTGGAGATCATTGTTGTGAATATATGACAGGAGGCCGCATAGTTGTACTAGGACGAACAGGTATTAACTTTGCAGCAGGAATGAGTGGAGGAATAGCCTATGTTTACGATAAAAAAGGAAAATTCGACGAATATTGTAACCTTGAAATGGTTGACCTAGAACCAGTTCTTGAAAAAAATGATATTGCTGAACTGAAAGAAATGATAAAAAATCATTATGAATATACCCAAAGCCCAAAGGCAGCAGAAATCCTGAAAAACTGGAAAGCATATTTACCGAAATTTGTTAAAGTCTTTCCCATGGAATACAGAAAAGTACTAGGCAAAATGCTTCTTGAAGACCAGAAAATTGCCAGACAACAACCATTGTCATTGTAAGTACTACGTAACCTCCGGGGACGTAAATCATAAAATCACACAATTATAAAATCATAAAATCACACAATAATAATGAAACCAAGAGCATTTATAGATATAAAACGAAAAGATCCGGAATACAGACAGAAAGAAGAAAGAATAAAGGATTTTCAGGAAGTTGAAAAAAATCTATCAGAGGAGCAAATATGCCAACAGGCATCTCGCTGTATGGATTGTGGAATCCCTTTCTGTCATGGCTCAGGATGCCCACTGGAAAATCTTATTCCCGAATGGAACGAACTTGTCTATCGTAAAGAATGGAAAAAAGCTCTTGAGATATTGCTTTCTACAAATAATTTTCCAGAATTTACGAGTAGAATCTGTCCGGCAGCATGCGAAACCGCTTGTACAGCAGGTCTACATGAAGATGCGGTTACAATAAGACAAATAGAAAAGAATCTTATAGAAAAAGGATTTGCTGAAAACTATATAATTCCATGTCCTCCAAAAGAAAGAACAGGAAAGACTATTGCCGTAGTAGGCTCCGGACCAGCTGGATTAACGGTGGCAGATCAACTAAATAAAAAGGGACATAAAGTAATTGTTTTTGAAAAAAATCTCGAAATAGGCGGTCTTCTGCGATACGGAATTCCCGACTTTAAACTGGATAAAAATATTATCTCAAGAAGAATTGATCTCATGGAGCAGGAAGGCATAGTTTTTGAAAGAAATGTTAATATAGGTACAGATATTTCTGCAGAATTTCTTCTAAAACGCTATGACGCCGTATGTCTGGCATGTGGTGCAGAAAAACCTAGAGACCTTCCTATTCCCAGAAGAGATCTCAAAAACATACATTTTGCAATGAATTTTCTTAAACAGCAAAATAAGGAAGTAACCGGAGAACCGATTCAAGAAAAAAAAATATCTGCTACGGGAAAAAAGGTCATTGTTATTGGTGGTGGAGATACCGGATCAGATTGTGTCGGCACAGCTATACGCCAGAGAGCAGAATCTGTTATCCAACTCGAAATAATGCCAGAACCTCCCGAAACAAGGGCACCAGGAACACCATGGCCACAATGGCCATATCAAAAAAGAACCTCAAGTAGCCACAAAGAAGGCTGTGTCAGACTCTGGAACATTATGAGCAAAAATTTTGAAGGCAAAAATAACTCCATAACAAAACTGAATGCTGTAAAAGTAAAATGGCAGACAAATGAACATGGACTCCCAGATAAAATGAAAGAAATTCCCAATTCAGATTTGTCATTTGATACTGATTTGATTCTACTTGCAATGGGTTTTACAGGTCCTGACATAAAAAAACTGACAAAAGCACTAAATCTTAAAACAGATGAATCAGGAAAAATAATAATTGATAAAAGTGCAATGACATCTGCAAATGGAGTTTTTACTACTGGTGATATATCTTCCGGACCATCTTTAGTGGTCAGAGCAATGGCAGATGGACGTAAAGTTGCAGAAAATATCCATAATTTTATTTCAGAATGATTCTAGAAACAATCATTTTCTGCAAATTAATAAATATGGTTTGACCGGGCGTGTAAAAAACTAGCCAAAACTTCATTAATTTATTAATGAAAGCATGAATCTCTGATTTTAGACGAAACTTTAATAGAATAATTGACTTAATAAATAATTATATATCTTTTTTATACCCTAACCCAACAAGCCGGAACCAAAATTAAAAGTTAAATTATTAAAAAAAACATTTTATCTCATTGATATTAAGAGAAATAAATTGATACTCTAAAAAATATT
>JAYEIY010000080.1:0-2941 GCA_034660375.1 Verrucomicrobiota bacterium | reverse complement strand
TTACTATCCGTCTTATTGCGGCCGTTATCATAGCCATAATCGAAATAAACATACCAAGCATCGTCTGTATTATTTACATCTGTAGTAGCAGACCAAAAGGATTGAAACTTCATATCCATACTATCTATCGGTTATTTTTTACTCAACTGAAAAAGAGAAAAGTGTATGTCAAAGTCTTATTAAGATTTTGAAAAATAAAAAAATTGATGCTATAACAACACTACTTCCAGCCGAAACCTTCTGGAAAGCAGAAAACTATCATCAAAATTATTACATCAAAATAGGTGAAAAACCATATTGCCATTCCCATATAAAACGCTTTTAAAATAATAAAATAAGGAATTGAAAAGATAAGGCAAATGCTTAAAAGGAAAATCTGATTGTTTAGTAAATGAAGCAAAATACATATCCAAAAAATGCAAAGCATATAGCGAAAGTAAAAAAAAACTCTATAAACAAAAAGAAATGACGTAGAACAATCTGAGAATTTGGTTTTTTAGAGAATCGAACAATTTCCATTAAAAAAGCCCCTGATTTATTTGTTCTGGACTTTTTTCGTACACATAAACTCCCTAAATAGACATTGCACCAAAAACCTTCGAGCTAAGTAAAAAAGGCTTTTCGTGCAATGTCCATCTATTCCGCGCTTCTCCGTTTTCATCCCTGTCAATTCGTTTCATCCCTGTCAATTCGTTTCATCCCTGTCAATCCGTGCTCATCTGTGTCAGTCTCTCTCCGAGTCTCACCAATAGTCTCAAGTTGCAGGGATTTCATCATCTCAAATATTTATTTTTTTCACAAATTTACCTTGACAAGAGATTTCTTTTTACTATCTTAATGTTCAAAACGAACATTAATCTTTGATTCTAACTAAAAAAACAAAATTAGGAGTCTACTTATGGGTAAGTATTCTGCAGAGAAGTACCAGTTGGATTTAACAGAGGTTCCATCAATTGTAACAAATGAGTTACCTGGTCCAAAGTCAAAAGCGATGCATACTCGTTGTACAAAGTTTTTTAAGGGTTTAAGTGGACAGGTAAAACAGTTTCCTGTTGCTTTTGAAAGTGGGTCGGGTTGTGAATTGGTTGATGTAGATGGAAATAGATATATTGATTTTTCTTCAAGAATTTATGTTACTACGCTAGGACATTGTCATCCCAAAATAAGTGAAGCTGTCGCGAAATATGCGAATAAGCTTATGAATTGCCATGATTTTAGGACCGAAATTAAAACTAAACTTGTAGAAAAACTTGCTGAGATTCTTCCGGGAGATTTAACTGGTTTTCAGTTTTATGATTCGGGTACAACTGCTGTTGAAGCTGGACAACGTGTTCTGCGTGCCGCTACAGGAAAGCATGAGATGATTTCTGCTTTTTATGACTATCATGGCAAGACATACGGAGGAGTTTCTCTTGGACATATTCGCTCAACCGCTTACGGTCCAACCCGTGCCCCTGGATTTCACATGGTTCCGCGTCCCGACACATATCGGCCGATGTGGACAAAAGCGAATGGAACAATTGATACGGATAAGTATATTGAATTTTACAAAGAGTATCTCAATAAAGGCACATGCGGTCAGGTTGCCGGCTTTGTTCTTGAACCAATTCAGGGTTGGGGCGGTTCTGTTATGCCTCCGGATTATTTTTTCCCTAAACTTCGCAAACTCTGTGACGATGAAGGAATCCTCCTAATGCCAGATGAAGTCCTCACAAGCATGGCACGTACAGGAAAATGGCTTTCCATGGAGCACTGGGATGTTGTGCCTGATATTGTAACTATGGGAAAAGGTTTTGGTAATGGGTTTCCAGTAACATGTGTAGCGGTAAGAGAAGAATATAAAGAAAGTTTTGAAAGCATTTCTGCATCAAGTAGTTACGGTGGAAATCCAATGGCTTGTGCTGCCGCACTCGCAAGTATTGAAGTTATTGAAGGAGAGAATATACTTGAACATGCCATGCAGCTTGGAGATTATTTTGAAAAACGAATGAGTGACTGGCCTGAAAAATATGCTATTGTCGGAGATTGTCGTGTAAAAGGATGCCTACTCGGAGTTGAACTTGTCAAAGATAAGACAACAAAAGAACCTTTCAATGAAGCAGGTGCTTCTATCTATCAAAAAGCATTTAGAAATGGACTTGCATGGATCCCTGCAGGACATATATTGAGAATGAGTCCGCCAGCAATTATCCCATTGGAAGTGGCTGCAAAAGGAATGGATCTTATAGAAGAGGCAATCGCAGAAACTCAACAGGAAATAGGATAATTAATTTATGAAAACAATAAAATTTGGAATAATTGGATGCGGTTTGATGGGTCGTGAATTTGCAAGTGCAGTGGCAAGATGGTGTCACCTTACAGATATGAACGCAAAACCTGAAATAGTTGCAGTATGCGATATGAATCAAAATCTGATGAATTGGTTTCATGAATCATTATCCACTGTTTCTCAAATGACAAGCGATTACAAGGAACTGCTGGAGAATCCTGATGTTGACGCTGTATATTGTGCAGTTCCTCATAACCTCCATGAAAAATTCTATACCGATATTATAGAAGCCGGCAAGCATCTGCTCGGCGAAAAACCATTTGGAATAGATAAAAAAGCAAATGATGCAATTATGGAGTCCATAAAAGTACACCCAGAAGTTTTTGTCAGATGTAGCTCAGAATTTCCATTTTTCCCTTCAATGCAGAGAATTGGAAAAAATGATAGAAGAAGAAGTATTCGGTCAGATTCTTGAAGTAAACTCAGGGTTTATGCATTCTTCAGATATTAATACTGAAAAACCTATAAATTGGAAAAGAATGATTGATTTCAATGGAGAATATGGTTGCATGGGTGATTTGGGAATGCATACATGTCACATGCCGTTCAAATCCGGGTGGTATCCGTCTAATGTAAGAGCTGTACTCTCAAATATTGTAAAAGAAAGAAAAG
>JAYEIY010000079.1:0-2942 GCA_034660375.1 Verrucomicrobiota bacterium | reverse complement strand
CAAAATTTTATTTATTAGCAATAACATTACATAAAAAGTAAAAGCCTCGCAGAGCGACGCACTCCAAAGTATTTCGCACACAAAGCGACACATTTTGCAATTACGATTATTTCGATGAGCAAAGCTCTTTTGGAGTGCCGGGGCTCTGCCCCGCTTTTACTTGTAGCAAAAGATGTAGCCAGATTCAAAATTTTATTTATTTAAACCCTGCATGCGTTCAAAATCAGAGATTTTGAACTTTATTTGAAATGAATACTGACTCATTCATAATGATTTTAAGTGTTCTTTACTCAAAAAAACAACTCAAAACAGAAACAAACAGTGTACGAAAAGTCTTTGAGCGAAGCGAAAAAAACTTTTCGTGCAATCTCTATGTACAGATCGGAGAGGTAAAAATGATAAACCCGGGTCGTCCGTGTAACCCGGGTATTTTAAATAAATATATTTTACTTTTTACTGTTGATATTTGGGGCTTGGCGTTTATTTTTATTAAAACTTGTTTGTAGCGTTTGTTTTTAATAAAACTTTGATAAAGCATGGAAATTTTACAGAAAGCATCTATTTTTGATGGTCGAACTACTCTGGAAGAAGGGCTTCTTGCAGGATATTCTGCAATTATAGCTACTTTTGAACTTCCAGTACCCATTTCTGTAACGGTTTGCATGGTAAGTTAAAAAAAAATAAAAAATATAAATCTGGAGGGTGGAGAGTCTTTGGTGTATCCTACAAACCGGAAGATTCTTTATACAAGCATCTTGTATTTGCACTAAAATATGAAGGGGTTAATCTTCTTGTTCTCAAAAAGTTATTTCAGTTTTTGGGACAATCGAAAATCATTCAATTGATACAATTAGAACCCACTGGTCAGTATAGTCGCAGAATTTGGTTTCTTTACGAATGGTTATTTGATAAAAAACTTGCTCTAGCGGATGCGTATAGAAAGATTAAGTATGTGGAACTTTTAGATAAAAAACGTCAGTATGCTATTGATAATGGACTTCGATCAACTAGACACCGTATCATTAATAATCTTCCAGGTACACGCAATTTCTGCCCATTAGTTTTTAGAACGGATAAACTGAATAATTACATAAAAGCCAATCTGTCTGAGCAACAAAATAACTACTTTAAGCATATCTCAAAGAATGTGCTTCAAAGAGTTTCTGCATTTTTGCTTCTTAAAGACTCTAAAGCTTCTTTTAGCATAGAAGGAGAGAGTCCAAAAAGTAAACGTGCTATGCATTGGAGCAAAGCAATCGGACAGGCTGGTACAAAGCCACTGACCAAGGAAAAACTCATTTATCTGCAAAAAACAGTAATTGTAGATACCCGTTTTGTTGATATGGGATTTCGCAGAAAGGGTGGTTTTGTAGGTGAACACGACCGCGAAACTGGAATGCCATTGCCCGAACATATTTCTGCTAAATGTCAAGATTTAGATATGCTAATCAAAGGTCTTGTGGTTACGGATCAATTTTTGGAAGAAATGGACTTTGATGCTGTTATAGCTGCTGCCATGGTAGCTTTTGGGTTTGTATTTATCCACCCGTTTCAAGATGGTAATGGTCGTATACATAGATACCTTATTCATCACATCCTCGCACGTAAAAACTTTCCCCAGCAGGGGATAATATTCCCAATATCTGCATAAATCCTTGATCATATCAATGATTACCAGAACTCCAAGTTATCGAGCAACTCAGATTCCCTTTTTTATCCACGATAGTCCGTTAGCAGTAATATTCGTATTTTTTATGGCAAGACTTTTTAGAGTATCAATTTATCTCTCTTAATATCAATGAGATAAAATGTTTTTTAAAAAATTAACTTTTAATTTTGGTTCCGGCTTGTCTGGGTTGGGGAATCTGAGTTGCGAGTATGTTTTGCTCTGAGCAAGGAATTTGAATTACCGAGTAACTACTTTTTCTTTTTTAGCAAATTAAAGATAAAAAAAGTACCTTTTTTTTTGCATGAGGATATGCAAAGTACCTTTTTTTGCATGAGGATATGCAAAGTATCTTTTTTTGCATGAGGATATGCAAAGTACCTTTTTTTGCATGAGGATATGCAAAGTACCTTTTTTTTTGCATGAGGATATGCAACAGAACTCTAGGTTATCGAGCAATTCAGATTTTTTTTATCGACGATAGGGAATCTGAGTTGCGTGTTCGTCAGCCTTAAACCGATGAGTTCTGGATTACCGTAAAGTTTTGCAGGCATATTCAGGTGATTTACTTGATCTTATAGACTGGGAAATTACACCGGATAATAATATAAAAGTAACTAATGAGACTGCAGATTATTATCGCTATTTCGATGCTACTTTACAGTCAGAATTTCTCTATGATTGTGTGCAAGATACTATTCAGAATATTATTCCGGAAGAAGTTAAATATCTGAAATATTATGAGGAGTTTAAAGGTTGTCTCAACAGTCATTTTGAGATGCCTGACAAGGTAGTGTCATTATTAGTAAATTTTCTTGAACAAAATAATGGTAAGCTCTCAAAAAGAGCAAGAAACAAAGAATTTAATGCACTCAAACAGAAAGAAATAGAGATTATAGAATCTTTTTACAATGATATTTTTATATGTGCTGTTGACAGTAATAAACGCAGTTGAATGAGCATTTATCCCCTTCTTTGAGGTTAAATAGAGAAAAAACAGCTTAACCCCTTGGGTTAAAATATGTTTGGATTTTCAGAAAATCCATGAAAATTAAAGGCGTTGCTCAAAATTTTCTACCAATAAAAAATGGTTCATTACGGAAATGTGTACCAATAAAATAGCATAATAAAATTTGGGGACGGGGTTTATACAGCGGTTCTCGGTGAATTATAGTTACCCTCAGAAAAAAGAGAATTTCTGATAATGTTTCGCACTGTTTTTAGTTAATTTTAGAAATTTTCCTCGACTTAATGCGGTTTCGATCATTGCAATAAG
>JAYEIY010000078.1:0-14274 GCA_034660375.1 Verrucomicrobiota bacterium | reverse complement strand
AGCAACTGGTAATCCGGTTATATAGACTTTGTCATGTTTCCAGTCTTTTGTTAATTGTTTAACCAAATGAGCAACATTGTAACTATAGACTTTCTCTTTAATGGGGATATAAAGACACAGGGCTTTACCATTTTTGGAAACGATAGTATCCTTGTAGAGAGGATTGTTCATTGCATCTGTCTGTATTTGGGCTGCCTCTTTATTGGTGGAAATGGGTTTTTCCATTAGATATTCTACTTTCAGAGACCCCAGTTCGGCTTGGCGTAGATTATCCACTGCCGAAGGAGATATTATTTCTCTAGAAATAATAGCACTCTCCCCATTGTGAAATAATTTCTCCGGATTATGCCTGAATACAAAATTCAGAAAACTATCTAAGGCATTTTTTGCCTTAAGATCCGGATAAATTTTTTCTTTTTTTGCGGAGTGCGCAGAAGGTTTGATTACACAGGTTTTTCCATTTTTATCTTTATGAAGAGACTGAAGTTCTGCCGTTAAATTATAGACATTATTGAGGGTTTCAACATTAAAGACCCCGTTTTCGTTTTTTTCATTTACAATCCCGACTATTACAAAATCGTAAAGCGAGTACTGTTTTTTGATTTTTTCATGAAAAAGTCTAATTGGTTCATTTTTAGCCAGCATATTTTCCGGATCATTATCATACTGGACCCGTGGCAGAAATGATGCCATAATAAGTGTTATTATGACAGAAAAAACAATTACTGCAACGGGGTGTTTCAGGGAGAACTCAACTAATTTCAGTCTCTTCATCTTTTCTTATTCTATTTTTCGTATGGCCACATGAGCAATCCACCATCCATAACGCGGATCTTTTTAAAGCCATTTGCTTTGAGAATTCTATATGCTTCATATCCACGCAATGATATTTTGCAAAACGTTATAATTTCTTTGTTTTTGTCTAATTTATCCAAACTATTACGTAATTTTCCCAAAGGAATATTAATTGATCCTTTTATTTTCATTGTTTCGAGTTCTTTTGGACTGCGTACATCAAGAATAATAATATCTTCGTTGGCATCCATCTTTTTCTTTGTTTCTTCTACCGAAATACCCTCGACTAATCCATCGAGCTTATTTCTAACGATATTGCATGCAGTAATAATATTATCCATTGCCGGAGAAAATGGAGGAGCATAAAGCAAGTCTGCGTTTGCCAATTTATCCACAGTCATTTCCGCTGTAATTGCCATTGCAGCAGTGTTAATTCGTTTATCTACATCTCCCAAACCAAATCCCTGCGCTCCAATAATCTTTCTTGTTTTTCTATCAACAATCAATTTAATCAAAATAGGTTTCATCGTTGGCATAAAGTGTGGTTTATCAGGCGCTGGAGCATGGCAAGTAACAATATCAAATCCATTTTCTAAAGCACTTTTTTCGCTTAAACCAGTTGCTGCAACAGAATAATCGAATATTTTGCAGATAAAGCTTCCTAGTATCGGAGGGAATTCATCATTGATACCACAAATATGGTTTGCGGCAACTCTCCCATGCTTATTTGCGATTGAGCCTAAAGGAACATAGCATGGTTTCGCACTTACCTGATGTATGGATTCTACAGCATCACCGAGTGCATAGATGTCTGGATCGGATGTTTGCATATATTTATTAACCTTGATTCCACTACTCTCTCCAATTTCGAGTTTTGCGGACTCCGCAAGTTGCGAATTCGGTTTGACGCCTATTCCAAGAATGACCAGATCGGCTGGGATAGATTGTTTGTCAGTATTAACTTGTTCAACTTGGTCTTTTCCCTCGAATCCAAGCACTTTTGTCTTTGTTAAAATTCTGATACCCTTAGATTCCAGATATTTTTCTACATGTACAATCATATCTGCATCCATCATTGAAAGTATCTGCGGAAGAAGTTCTACAATAGTCACCCTACAACCCATTTCAGAAAGTGCTTCTGCCATCTCTACGCCTATAAGACCTCCGCCGACAATTACAGTATCTTTTGCTTTTCGATCTTTAACAGATGTTTTAATACCCTCGGCATCTTCCACGCCGTGTAGAGTATAGATATGATTAAGATTAATCCCAGGGAATGGTGGTTTTACTGGGGCTGCACCAGTTGCAAAAACGAGTTTATCATATTGTAAAGTCTCTTTCTTCCCCTTAGAATCGACAACATCAACAGTTTTTGCTTCGCGGTCGATTGCTGTTGCCTCAGTTTTATTGAGAACATTTACATTTTTTACATTTTTAAAAAAAGCTGTGTCTCTTACAGTTCCTACTGGAGTTTCCATTAATTCTTCCTGGGAATCGACTACGCCTGATATGTAGTATGGCAGTCCACATCCAGCGTACGATAAAAATACCCCTTTTTCAATTACAGTTATTTCTGCATTTGCATCTAGACGTCTGATTTTTGAAGCTACTTTGGGACCTGCTGCTACTCCTCCTATGATTACTACTTTCATGGTTATTTTTTCCTTTTTTAATTTTTTGTTTTTTTTTAATCTACACTCGTTTTGGTTAAAGAAAGTGTAATTTTTATTTATTCTATTTTTATTTTCGTCCTATTCAAAGCTACTTTTCTTTTTCAGAGGATATTATATAACATTTTTTTTTTTTGTCAATAGGATTGTATGGTTGTTTTCGATTTTTAACGACGGCATCTGTAGGGACGAACTTGTGAGCCGTCCGGTGCAGTAGTCAGGTTAAGTGTTTAAAAATAATCTTAAAAAATGAAATTATACTAAAGGTTAAAATTATCTTATTGTTATTGTTATTTATATCATGCATATTTTTGATACTTAACAATTATGATAGAAGATATAAAAGGATTCTATGAATATTATTGGATATAGAAATTTTTCGCTTTGCTGAAAAGTTTTTTATATATTGTCTAAATAAATCTTGTCAATCCTGTATATCCGCAATTATGTCTAATGTTTTTAAAGTTTATTAATCTTCAATTTCTGCAATATTTTTTTGTTTAGTTCCTGCGCGTTTTGCGGCGGTGAGGCATGCAGCTTTCAGGCTGTTAATGTCTGCGTTCCCTTGCCAGGCACGATCAAATGCAGTTCCATGATCGACACTTGTTCTTATTATAGGTAGTCCCAGAGTGGAATTTACTCCCTTGTCAAATGCTAGCATTTTGAAAGGAATATGACCTTGATCATGGTACATTGAAATTATCCCATCATATTGTGTTCTTATATTTTCGATAAAAAGAGTATCCGGAGGGAATGGACCGTCGATTGTACACTTGTTGTCTCGGCAGGATTCAATTGCAGGGATTATTGTATCAATTTCTTCTGTTCCCATAAAACCGCCTTCTCCGGCATGTGCGTTAAGAGCTGCAATAGCAATCTTTGGATTCGTAATCCCCTCAAGTGACAAGACATTGCGTAAAAGACCTATCGTTTCAATAATCCTTTCTTTTGTAACATGAGCAGAAACTTCTTTCAAAGAAATATGCGTTGTAACAAAGACGACTCTTAGCTTACCAGAAGACTGCATCATGGCAAATTTGCGGACTCCGCAAATTTTCGCTATGAGCTCGGTATGTCCTGAGAAATTGATATTACATTTGTTTATTGATTCTTTGTTTACGGGGGCAGTTACAATTGCCTGAGCCTGTCCAGAAAGAACATATTTTGTAGCATTTACAATGCAATCATAAGCAAGTTGTCCTGCTAGAGTGGATACTTTGCCTAGTTGAATATCTGAATAACTGATATTAGATTGATTTACGCAATATATTTTTTCTGCATCGTATATTTTCGGAAATTTTCCGGGGATAAGAGGATGTATCTCGTGTTTCTTTTTTAGAAACTTATTGGCGGCAATTTGAAGAATCTTTTTAGATCCCCAGACAACAATATTTGCAACAGCTCTTACTTCAGGGTCGATCGTCGTTTTAACAGCAATTTCCGGACCTATTCCGGATGGATCTCCCATGGTTACTATTAGTAGTGGTTTCATTTTAAAGATTGGATTTATTATCGTCTGATTATTTTAATCACTCAAATTATGTGTTTTTCTTATTTCTTCTGCTTTTTCTTTTGCTTTTTCAGCTTCTGGAATAGACATTTTTGCTATTTTTTCATAGATACGTGCTGCTTCATGGAATCTATTGTTATCTATAAGGAGTTTTCCCAGTTCAAAGACAGCTCTTTTATAGTAATATTGACTCCTGGATAATCCTTTGGAAATGCCGGAATCAAAATCATAAATAAGATCAAAATATAGATCAATAGCATCATCTTCTTTTTGCATAAAAGTATAGGTTCTTGCGAGTTTGTAAACAAATTGATCTTTATAGTTGGCTGGAAGTCTTTTATTATTAATGCCTTTGAGATAATATTTTACAGCTTTTTCGTAATTTAGGGAATCATTTGGCCCCTGTATATAAAGAACATCTGCAGCACGTCCATACGCAAGAACAGAATTTAGAGACTCTTCTTCTGCGTTTTCTGCAGCTTTGATGAAGGCTTTGAGAGCAGAAGTCAATTGATTTTGCTCTGAGTATATATCTCCTTCAAGGAAGGTTATTTTAACCTTTATTTCAGGGATATTCTTTTTTTTATATATTTTTCGAAAATTATCTATCAATGTCAAGGCATCATTATAGTTTTTCATGTGGTAGAGACAGAGAATGGCTTCATAGAATGCGTCTGGTGCAATTTTGTGATCAGGTTGAGTATCTACAATTTTTAAAAATTCATTTTTGGCATTATTATAGTTTTTTACACTCATATAGTAATCACCCTTTCGGAAAATAATTTCTATTTTGTGTGGTGCATCGGGATATTTTTGAGAGAACGAATCTGCATCGCTTATAGCATTCTCTGAGTTTCCAAGAGCGAAATTTAGGCAAATTTTCAGATAGAGAGCGTATGGGATAAGGTTAGATTGGGGATATTTTTCTATAAGTTTTGAAAGAATTATCACGGCTTTTTTAGGTTCACTGTTATCGGCGAGTATTTTTGCTGACTCTGTTAAGGCTTTTGGTATTTTTGGGGAGTATGGGAATTGTTTAGGGAAGGCTAAAAAGATATCAACGGCTTTTTTATAGTTTTTCAATCGTTTGAGAGAACGTGCATAATTAAAAGAAGCATCTTCTGCCAGTTTGCTAGCGGGGAATTCATCCAAAAAAATTTTATAGACAGAGATTGCTTCTTTTAGGAAAACACCCTTTTGAAGAATCATGGCTTGATAAAATCTTGCGGACTCCGCAAATTTTGTTTTTCGTAGATTATCCGCGATGAATCCATAATATTCTGCTGCTTTTTTAAAATTCTGGTTTTCTGCACATATTTCTGCAGCAGATTTTATTGCCAGGGCTTGTTTTTCGGTTTTTGGAAGGAGAGTTCCTGCGTATTCAAAGATTTTTACTGCATTTTCGGGTTGGTCTGCCAAATGTGTACATTGTGCTTTCTGAATAGTGGCTTCGTAGCGTTTTTCAGGTGTTTCTTTTTTATCTAAGACAACAGAATTAAAATATTCTATAGCTGTTATGTAGCTTTTAGTTTTTTTAAGGAGTTTTGCTAGTTTCATGGTTATGTTATTTATTGCTGGTGAGTCTGGGTAATTTTTTTTATATTTTTCCAGGACATCAATAGATCGTGGTATTTTCTTTTGAGATATCCACAAATTTGCGAGTTGCAAAAGAACTTTTTGTTTTTGTTTTGGAGTTACTGCAAATTTGAGTGCACTTTCTTTAATTTGGAGAGCTTCTGTGGTCTTTTTGTTTTCAATAAGGAGATCTCCTAATCGATCTGTCACAGAAAACCAATCAGGATCATTTCCTAATGGTTGATTCTTTTTGATTTGTTTATAGATTTTAAGTGCTTCTATTTCATCTTTTTGATAGACATAAATAAGTGTTTGAAAGAGGGAGAGTTTTATCTGGGCTTCAGTATTCTTTGTCTTTTTTAGTTTTAGAATTAGTTTTTCGGCTTCCTCAATTTGTTTTTGTATGATATTTATTTTTATAAGGATTAGTTGCGCTTGGAATGATGATGTTGTTTTTGGAAATTTTTTTAATAGATGTTTTATTATTTTCTGAGTATATTGCCAGTTTTCTATGCTGACAGAACATTTTAGCAAAGAATTGATTGTCATTAGCTCAAGTTTTAAAGAGATTGGTTGAGAAAGAAGAGTTGTGAGTTTGGGAATGGCTTCTTTGTATTGTTGGCGTGCTATTCTTATGGAAGTAGTCCAGTATAAAAGCTGGTTTTTTAGTTTTTGATCTTTCAGAGGGTTGCTTTTTTCTTCATAGGCTTTTAATGCACTTGTAGCGGCATCAGGATCTGAATTTGCAATGCATGCTTTAATTATTAAAATAGTTGCATCGCAAAATGCGGGATTTAAAGAATGGGTTGATTTATTATATTTTTCAAAATATTTCAGTGCAGTTTTGTAAAATCCGTCTTGAAGGGCCATTCTTCCCTTATTCCGAGCTTCATAATTAACGGGAAGATTTTGTGTCTTTGCAGGCATCTCTGTTTTTTCGTCTGTACCCCCGTAATGAGGAAGAAAAAATACAAAGAAAAGAAATATTATTAATATATTATAAAGTTTAATCATACTAAAAAGATGCGTTTGAATATGGAATTTACAAGGCATGTAAAGAAAAAAATAATGATTTATATTATAGGGTTTGCATACATAAATAATCAAGTTATTTTAAGGCGCAAATCTGAAAAAACTAATTTAAAAATTTATTTAATATAAAATGAGGACATTATTATGGCACATAAAAAGGGACAGGGTTCGAGTCGCAATGGTCGCGACAGTAATCCTAAAATGAGAGGGATAAAGCGTTACGCTGGAGAAAAAGTAACCGCAGGAAGTATTTTAGTCAGACAGTGTGGAACCAAATTTCATCCTGGTAAAAATGTAGGGCGCGGAAGAGATTTCACTCTCTTTGCTCTCATAGATGGAATTGTGGAATTTCAGAAACGCAAACGGACAACTATCTCCGTTTTAGAAGCATAGAAAGAACGAAAATCTATATCGTCTTAATGGTTCGATAGGAAAATTAGATATAAAAAAAAATCCCGGATTCTTCCGGGATTTTTTTTTAATATTAAGGAGTGCACAAAATGTTTGTAGATAAAACCAAAATTGAAGTTATAGGAGGTTCTGGGGGGCAGGGGTGTGTTTGTTTTGAGGATGTTTTGCGACGACACAAGCGTGCTAATGGCGGGAATGGCGGAAATGGTGGAGATGTAGTTATCATTGCAGACGCAAGCATTCAGTCTCTGGTTGACTTAAAGTATGCACCTAGAATAGTAGGAAACAATGGTAAGCATGGTGGACCTAATGTACGCCATGGGGCAAATGGTCATGTAAAATATGTTAAGGTCCCACTTGGAACTATTATTAAAGATTTAGAATTAAGTGGTATAGAAGTCTGTGATCTAGATAGAGACGGACAGATATTTATTGCAGCCAAGGGTGGAGAGAAGGGTGTTGGGAATAATTATTTTTTAAGTAATCGCAACAAAGTTCCATATGATTTTCGAGATCCCGAAGATGGTGAAAAAAAAAGCTATGAACTGGAACTGAAGCTTATTGCAGACCTGGGATTGGTCGGATATCCCAATGCAGGTAAATCTACTCTGATAAGTGAATTAACTGATGCACATCCACGTATTGCTTCATATCCATTTACAACTCTAAATCCTATTATAGGCATACTGACTTTTAATGACTATTCAAGAATTACAATTGCAGATATTCCAGGAATTATAGATGGTGCTCATGATGATATAGGATTAGGTCTTGATTTTCTTAAACACATAGAACGTACAAAATTTCTTGTTTTTGTTTTGGATATGGCAGGTACTGATGGCAGAGACCCATGGGATGATTATTTTAATTTGCGCAAAGAACTTGAGTTTTACAATCCAGTTCTCCTTGAAAAACCTGCAATCATTGTTGCCAATAAGATGGATACTGAAAAAGCAGAAGAAAATCTTGAAATTTTAAAAGAAAAACTCAATTCTTCTATTTTTCCCATATCGGCCATTTTGGGAGAGGGGCTTCCGGAGTTGAAAAACTATTTTGAAGATAATCTTGGGGGAATAAAAGAAACAGTAGAGGCGGAAAAGTCCTCTGAAAATATGTTGGTTGATGAATTAACGGATATAGATTTGTCTGAACACGAGGACTTTATTTAATCCCCGTATAATTTGGACTAACTGTGAAAGTTTTCATATAATTGAAAGTTGAAAATGAGCCACAAACTTTTGTATATCTAGGTGTAAAATAGACATTGCACGAAAAGCCTTTTTCATTTCGTTCGAAGACTTTTCATGCTCTGTCTGTTTCTGTTTGTAGTTCTTTTGTGAGTAATAACACGAATATAAGACCTAAGTCCGTTTCCGCTGGAAACGAAAGGTCGGCTGTGCAGACAAAGTATAGAAATTACATGATTTCTAAGAAACAACATGTTGAAAGCGAACAACATGTTGTTCGTACCTTTCTCTGAAGAGACTAATAGATTAAAATAATGTTTAGATTCTTAATATTCATATTCAAGCAGTTTTTCAGAAAGAGGTGGAATATCCATAGGGATTCCGTTTGCTCTTATTGATTCTGCTCCTTTGCATCCTGTTGCGACACTGTTTCGTGATGCTACAGGGGAAGTATGAGGAATACTTTCTCCTCGAATATATTCTATAAATCCTTTTACTATCTTTGGGTCTGCTCCTCCGTGAGAACCAGCAGGGGGACAAATCCTGTAGGAATTGTCGCCCATCAGACTGAAATTATCTTTTCTTGTCGTCCATACCTGGATAAATGCTTCCCTTGCATCCCCATAATTTTCTATACGACCTTTTGTGCCGATTATTGTATAATTACGGCATGAATCTGGGGTATAATGACATTGTAGATATGATGCCTGAACACCATTATCAAGATTCATCAGAATCATATTATGATCTTCAATATCAATTTTAGGACTGAATTCTGTTTGTTCCAGTGGTGGCCAGTGAGTACTATTAAAAGAAACATCACTTTTTTCATTTTCTTTGCGTCGGGGACATTTGTCATAAACATCAAGCTTTCCAAAACCTGTAACTCTTTTTGTGTATCCACCTGCCAACCAGTGAATAATATCTATGTCATGGGCTCCTTTTTGAAGTAAAAGACTGTTTGAATACTTCTGTTCTGAATGCCAGTCTCTAAAATATGCATCTCCTCCGTAGCTGACAAAATGCCTGCACCATACAGCCTTTACGTCGCCAATTGTTCCTTCATCAATGATCTCTTTCATTTTGAGTACAAAATTCATATAGCGCATATTATGTCCCAGGACTATGCCTGCTTTATTCTTTTCAGCAACTTTGAGTATGCGATCACAACCTTCAATTGTTATTGCCATTGGTTTTTCGAGATATACAGGGATCTTTCTTTCAAGAGCGGCAATAGCCTGTTCTTCATGACAGAAGTCTGGAGATGTTATGAATACACCATCAAGGTTTTCTTTATCAAGCATTTCGATATAGTTTGTATACGTACTGACCTTATTGTTATACTTTTCAGAAAACACCTTTAAAGCTTCCTGTGACACATCCATTCCTGCTGTTATTAGCGTATCATCCTCCGGATTATGAGCATAATTTGCCAGGCTTCCACGTCCTCCAACTCCAATTACGCCGAGATTGAGCTTTTTCATAATAATACCTTTTTGTTTTTTTATTAAGCTTGCTATATTCATTACTTCAAATGAAAAAAAATTCTTTCAAAGAATTGAGAAAACGTTTTCGCAAATGCCTATAATCTACATTCTAAATGTTATAGAGCTTATACGAAAAGATTTTTGACTCTTTGAAAATCTTTTTATAGAGGCTTTAACTATTCTTTTATTGAAAATTTCTTTCTTACAATTGATGTTTTTAATCCATCATCATGAATCTGTACAATTTTTACTGCAATTCCGAATTTATCATAGGATATTTTTGTTTTTTTTGTATATGTTTGCAACATTGCAATAGTTCCTGTCCTGTTAACCTTTAGTTTAATAGGTTGTGGTTCGGGTTTATTTCTATTTAGGTCAAGAAAAGTTTTGGATCGGGGGTTTGGGGGGATAAAGAACAATCCTAGTGATGAACAGTGAGCTGTTTTTGTTGAATAAGTTCTCATCGGTTTAATTACCTGCATTACCTTTTTCTTTTCAACATTACCTCTGTGAGTAATTTGCCTTCTGTCCCTTTTTTTTAATGTATAGTCCCATTTTTTTATTCTATTATTTATGAATGTGGCAGTAATGTCAAGTTTGAATGGTGTTTTAAAAAAGAAGAAGCTTGTTTCTTCATAGTTACTGTTAAATTTTACTGTACTTACACCTTTTTTCTTTTCTATTTCAAGTGTAATAGTTCCTGTGGTTTTTCCATCTTCGAATTTTGCATATTGTGCCTTGTAAATGGTCTGAGAATAGGAAAGGGAAGAAAAGAATACAAATACAGAAGCGAAAAGAGTTTTGTATAACATATTATATTTCATTTTTTTTAAATTTTATTATATTATAGCGAAAAAAGTTAATCTTAAAAAATAGTTCTCTGACTGAAATAGTAAAACGATAATAAGAAGAAATATAATAAAAAAAACAAAGAGACTCAAAATTAGCTTTCTATGTCACTGATGTTTTAGATATTCCCTAAAGTATGGTCTAGCAGAAGACGTCCATGCTGACGTAAAGTCAGCCTCGTTGCAAAGCAAAGTGCGGTTAATTTCTGTTCTTTTTAACTTATCTCTAATTTGCGTATTCCGCAAAATGTTTTTTATTTGATTATTGGATATTCTTTTTTTTATTTTTAATGATTAATCTCACTGGTGGCGACTAGTCGTCCAATGCAGCGCCTAATTCGGTGTCCATTTTAGAATTTGTGAACCCAAGTTCTAACCCCCTGCATGATCATTTCTACTGAGATCGTACCGACGAAAAGTGCCGTAATACGTCCCGTAATCTCGATGTATTTTTCAATCAATGGTTCTCGTTTTGGGCGGACTAAATCATGTAGTACCTTAAGTCCGATCATAATGACGATAGAAAGCAGGACGGCGACGAAAATGGCGGAACAGGCAAGGATGGTGTCGTGTCTCTTCCCGATGATGATGCTTGCGCTGATCGTGCCCGGACCGATGAGGATGGGCATGGCAATAGCACCGACAAGATTCCCCGACTCGCCCCGCAAGATCTCGAGTGCAGTTGGACCGCGGAAGACAAATTGAAGGCCGATAAGCAGAAACACAACGCCACCAAAAATCTGAAACGATGCAAACTCAACCTGCATGACCTCAGAGACACCGAGTCACCAAGGGCAGAGAATAGCCAGAATACAACCGTTGCTATGAGTCCGGCTCGCAGCAGTACTCGGGAAAACTGCTGGCGGTCGAGTTTTTGAACCACATCAATAAAATAGATGATCAGAAGGAATGGGTTCAGAAGCACAAGCAACAGGATTGAAGATTTTATTAAGTCTGTCATATTACCTCACACCGAACATAAAAGTCACGTGCCATTTTTTGTCGTACAAAAAATGGTCAAGTGGACTGATCTTGTTCGCATTGTTTATATAATGTTTCAGGAGCGATATAAAATCCGCATCTCCAAGCTAAAGTAGGCGATGAATCATCATTGAATTGCAAGAAAAATTCAAATTCTCCCAAATATTGAGTTTTATTTAGCGGATTCGGCACTAAAAAGATTTATAGTGTTCATTCCCTCTTTTATTTTTAAGGCAAATTCATTTTTCTTCTAATCTCTTAAAATACATTTTTTCTAGTAAGTTATTATTGATTTATCTCATTGACTATAACAACAAATATGAATAAATCAAATGCTATTTTTTGAGAATACTAAGATGTGCGATGCGTATCAGTTACTTGAATTGCACATTTTACTTTTTAATTGAATTTAACTCAAAATCGCACGCCGATTCGCAGTTCGTACAATCGACAAGTTCTCATTTAATAAGGAATCAATTTTTTAGGTCGGCTTCTCTCTGAGGCTTTCTATAATTGTAATTTCTGTTTTTCAATTTAGATTTTTATATAATACATTGTTTTTTCTTTTATACTAAAATAGTTTGAATCGGGATTGAGTTTTGCTTCCAAGGGGCTAAATTCAGAAAAATGGGAAAAGTATAAGTATAGAAGAAAGATGAAAATCTGAATTAACAAAGATTGATACTTCTCCAGCTACCGAATTGCTTTATTGATATTTCTGCATTTAAAATTCACTGTGATCTTGCTGTTCAGAACAGTCCAGTTGTAGCTACGCTATAAGGATAAAAAAGTTCTAGAGATGGCACGTGAAATTACACGTGAAGATTTTTTAAATCATCCAAATAAGAATTTAGATATATCTATTATGGACGATGATACGATTGGTTGGAGATATATTACAGATATCTTTTTTAGAATTAAAAATGCTATGGAAGCGGGTGAAAAGCTTGTAATGATTCTACCTCAGCCTTGGCCGTTCTATAAACGTATTGCTGAGATGTAAAATCGTTGTAATATTAATTGTGCAAATCTTTACACATTTAATATGGATGAATATGCCGATCAAGATGGGAATATTGCACCAGAATCATGGGAATATGGATTTACCCATGCATTAAAAAAATATTTTTACAATGAACTTGATCCAAAATTGCGTCCTAAAGAGAGTCCAGTGATTGGGCTCACAAATGAGAACTTTAAGGATTATGGAAAGATGTTAACTGATCTTGGTGGTGCTGATATATGTTATGCCGGACCAGGCTGGACTGGACACATGGCTTTTATTGATCCAGACGCTCCCGAAGTTCCTAGCGATTTAGAAGAGTTTAAAAAACTTGGTCCTAGTATTGTGACATTAAGTCCTTTTACTCTTGCTCAAAATTCACTACATGGAAGTTTCGGGATGAGTGGAGATCTTGCTGCTGTACCACCAAAAGCAGCAACTATCGGACCTGCTCAATATCTTGAGGCAAAAGAGGTGATTTCAACTTACGTAATTACTATTCAAGGAACAAATTCATCTTGGTAGCGCCTTACTGCGAGACTCGTACTTTTTGGACCTGTTACTCCCCTTGTGCCGGATTCAATAGTTCAGTTGCGCAAGTCTACGGTATGGGTTTCTGAAAAAATTGCGACTAAAATAGAAGTAGATTTATATGCTGGTTATTAAGGGTAGTTTTAAGCTCAAGGGCTGATTGGTTTAGCTTCAAATGAAAAAAAAGATAAATAAAATGAAAAAAGTTACTATAATTGAAATAGCTAAAGAATGTGGTGTTTCAAAGACCACGGTAGGGGATGCATTAAATCCTAACAAATCATTTAGAGTATCAGAAAAAACACGTGATAAAATTGTTGCTGCAGCAAAGCGTCTCGAGTATGTACCTAACCAACCAGCAAAAATGTTAAGAAGTAAAAAAACAAATGTAATAGGAGTAATGTTACCTGATCCGAGCAATAGTTTCTATGGCGAAATAATTTTAAAACTTCAAAAAAAACTTACCGGATGTGGATATACTGCCTTTTTTGTTTTTTGGAATGATCTTGATGATGTCGAAGCAATGAATAAAGCTCTTCGTAGTCTGAGTGCTCTTCGCGTAGATGGAATAGTAACGGCTGAATTACCAGGAGTTCACCTGAAAAAGTCGAATATTCCTGTTGTCTTTTGGCAAAATGCTCCAGACATTTTTGATTCAGTATCTAATCTAGATAGCATAAAGACAGGTTATCAGGAACTTATTAAAAAATTGATGGAAAAATCATGCAGAAAGTTTGCTATTTTATCGCCTAATCCACGTGAAGGTAGGTCTGCTCAAGTTTTTGAAAGTTTAAAGGACGCAGGATTAGAACCTGTAGCTGAATATTTGGAAGTCGCTTCAACTCAAGCTACAGCTCAAGAGGCTATGAAGCGACTTTTAAAACTAAAAACTCCTCCTGATGTCATTTTAGCAAATAATGATATGTTGGCAATGAGCGCAATGGCAGAGGCTATAAGAAGTGGCATAAAAGTTCCTGATGAAATGAAATTTGTTGGTTTCGATGGAACGAAAGAGGCTGAGTTCACATACCCAGCACTAACTACGTTTAAAGTTGATGTAGATGATGTTGTTGATAAATTACTAGAATTACTTTTTAGACGTATTAAAGACAATAATGCTACTCCTTTAAAAGTACCTACAGAACCTGAACTTATTATAAGAAATTCTACTTAGTATAATAATTCCTTGAAAAGTTGAAAAAGAGAGATATTTTTCTCTGACATTCGGAAGGTCCCGAGTGGTT
>JAYEIY010000077.1:0-2960 GCA_034660375.1 Verrucomicrobiota bacterium | reverse complement strand
TTCATTAATAAAAGGCACTTTTTCGATTCCGCAGTAAGTAGAATCATCTGTGGTGGGAATACTGTCCTCATCACAATAATCCTTAATATTTGCTGCAATTTGATTTTGCTGTGTACCGGTGAAATTGTTTTTTAACCAGTCAATTCCTTTTATAGGTCCTGTGGCATCATCTCCTCCCCCATTGATTATTTCAGATATTGTTGTGCCATTACTTATTGATGCAAGATTACAGTGTTGAGTATTGTCATAAGTTATTTCATCAAAAGTTTGTTTGTTCAGGTTGGTAAATGGGTATAATGTTGTGAGCATGGAATCACATTTAGTTTGATCCATGTAGCTTACTCCATTTATCATATGATAGTATGAGTGCCATCTTGTTGCGTTGTTACTTCCATCTACAGGCATGCCATCTCCCGATGCAAGAGGTTCAAGTCTGTGATCAAAGTTATTAGTTCCTGCAATACCTACACTTATAAGATTTATTTCACTCAGATCGTCCAGACTATTTGTACGTGTTTCTAGTCCTTCAGCTTTTCCGGCGGTACTATCTGCCACACATGCAGTCGGGTCAAGTTTACCGGTATCATCAAAAAGAATCCAGGCGATTCTGCCGGTGATAACAGTTTCATTTGTTCCTGCAATTTGTGCAGATGTTGTTATGTGATCCCATGCCAAATCGGAAGATGATGTCAAAGTAGCCCAGGCAGAGTCTGAAGGTTCTGGGGTATAATAGATTCCTCCGAAATCTACAGAAAGAGCAGTTTCTATATTTGTTTGATCGGGAGATGATGTGTCTGCAGAAAAAATAAATCTACGATCTTCGAGACAACTGCCGGTTGCCCCCACCGCAAAATCATTTACAAATGTATCATAATCATCTTCAAGTATCCCGATAATTCGATTTAGTCCAGATTCTGCGAGTAGTCTAGATGATCCGATATCGAGATTTACACTTGCTGCCATGCGTTCAATTCTTGATGTATATGCGAATGTCATTGCAAGAATCCAGAGTAGTGCGAGTACCCCAAGTGTCATCATCAGGGCGATTCCTTTATCCCGTTTTGTTGGGAGGTTATGATTAAACCATTTTTTCATATTTTTTTTCATATTTTTTTTCATAAGAGATCTCCTTTTTTTTTGTTTAGCCACACTTTGCTTGCAACGAGGCTGAGTTTACCTCAGCAATGAGCGAAGCGAATGCCAAATGCACGAATAAGGGCGTTTTCTTTTTGTTTAGCCACACTTTGCTTGCAACGAGGCTGAGTTTACTTCAGCAATGAGCAAAGCGAATGCCAAATGCACGAATAAGGGCTTTTTTTTTCTTGTTTTGCCACACTTTGCTTGCAACGAGGCTGAGTTTACCTCAGCAATGAGCGAAGCGAATGCCAAATGCACGAATAACTACTTTTTTCTTGTTTTGCCACGAATGCACGAATAAGGGCTTTTTTTTCTTGTTTTTCATTCGTGCATTCGTGGCTAACTATGTTTTTGTTTTTATTCGTTTTACCTATTTGATAAATGTATTACCTTTCTGAATGTCCGTCTGGATTTTGCTCTAAGTGCTTCAGGAATTCCATCTGCAAGTAAATCTGAATCATTTAATGTTAGAGATATGGCAACAAGTCCCGGTACATGGTCAAAATCTGCAACTACATCATAAGCTGTTAAATCTGAATTTAAGCATGAAAATATCAGAGTTTCTACACCATTTATTACAGTTTGATACTTTATGGTAAGAGGATCATAATAGTCATCTTTGTTATAAAAATCCCATTGCGATGGAGATGTAGAGGTGCTTTCCTGCACAATGACTCTTCTTAATGTATTGCTTGTAGAATTATGCTTATATCCTATTTCAAGTAACTTAGATTTTTCCTCAGAATCTGCACTCGCAGAAACAAAATAAAGTTCATCGTCACCTGACGTACCATCAAGAAATTTTATATTTTCATTCGCCACAGCATTTTGTAGATCTCTTCCAATTACTTCGAATGCAATTCTTGCATTTTCATAAATTCTGGTATTTTTATTTGTAATTGACCAGAGTTTTTGTGCATTACTAAAGAATGAGAAAATTACAAACATGAGGATAACAAAAATCCCCATTGCGGTAAGGAGCTCAATAAGTGTAAAATAACTTTTATATTTTTTTGAGTGTTTCATTTTATTTCCTTTTTTATTTTTATAGCTCTAGTATTACGAATGAGGTCAAGTCTTTTGATGTTCAACAGGCTATGAGCTCTTAGCAACTCTTAACAGATTTCCTACATTCCCCATACGGTAATTTTATAGTTATTGTATTCTTTTTTTTCTATATAGATTTTTTAATCCCAGTCAATATTTTCTCTACGGTCAAAAATTATTAGATTAGATGATATTGCGTTGCAAATCTTTGCGTATTGTGTTGTTTGTTTTAGTCCTTCAGATTTCAGTGTTTCAAGAGATTTTCTTTCTGACATAATCTTGAGTTCAAAGATGATTCGTTGTTCAAATTTTGGGCCGTTCCATTTTAAATATAGATCTACTCTACCTCGAGCTGGGGCATATTCTCTATTTATTGTTCCGTGTCCATTTGCTACACGCTGGAGAAAGCCTTGAAAAATCAAGTGTGGTGCTGCTTCTTTGTATCCAGCAATATTTTCAGACCATATTTCACTATTTTCTCTCCAGAACTGCTGGAACATTTTCATTAATTTTTCAATATTAATAGATTGATCATCCTTTATCCATTCTGGGCGAAATGTTGACAGAAAATTTTCTTGGACAGAATTGGATAATTCTCTAGGCAATAGTTCTTTGTATATTGAGTTAGATATAAGGAACCCCTGTTTTGTTTTTTTTATCAGTCCTAGGTCAAGGCAATATGTCCTGTCTTCTTCTGTTGAAATAGAGGTCTTTCCTACAAGCATGGGTTCAATTACTTTTCTTACACGTGTTTCCTTTAATTTGTCTGCTAATTG
>JAYEIY010000076.1:0-2963 GCA_034660375.1 Verrucomicrobiota bacterium | reverse complement strand
ACTAGACAGAATTAACAGCAAACCACAAAAACCCACTGGAATATTTGAAATTTTTTATATTGACTTTATTTTAATACCTAGGATTTTCTTGATCAAATTACTAGAACAGAAAAAAAATGAAGATTGCAAATCCCATAAATAAGCTGGAAAAAGTACTATCTGTATTTGATCAGGGAACAGGTAAAGAAATTAAACATTTTCTTAATTTTAACGATGAAGATTACCCTAAAGAATATAAAGAAATTGTACGTCGTCTTTTAAAAGCAGCAGCAGAAACCAAAGTACGACAAACAATGGACATAGAAGATGATATTCTTGCAGAATTGGAAGATTTAGAAAGGTTGATTGCAAAACAAGACAAAACAATTGAAAATAACAAAAAAACAATACAAGACAAAGATAAGATTATCGCAGACTTAATGAAAGAACTTGAAAAATAAGTATACATAATTTACAGAATTAAGAAAGAGTTCACTTTGCCCCCACCCCAAAAAAAAAAAGATTATCCTAAAAAAATACAAAAAATATGAATATAAAAAAACATATAATAGTATCAATACTTCTCCTTATTTCTATAATATGTCACGCTCAACTCCCATTTGAAAAACCTTTTAAATGGAAATGGAAAGTAACAAAAAAGACTCTGATAATATCTATAAATATTCCTAAAGGAAACTATCTATATTCAGAAAAGACGAAAGTTAAGGTTAGCCCAAAAGGCAAAAATACTTTAAAGGCTGAGTTTCAACCTGAGTATCTCAAATATAAAGATTCTTTCGGAGAAGCATTAATTTATCCTGAAGGACTAAAAAAATGGATTTTTACAATACAGGAAGAAACTGAATATGATGTGAACATTGCATTTCAAGGCTGTTCTAAAGAAACAGCGACTTCTCCTGGAATTTGTTTTATGCCTGGAAATGAGATTTTTAAAGTTTCTACTGGACAAATAAATGTAGCAGTAAAAAAACAAGAAAAAAAATCCCGAAAAACGTCGATAAAAGATACAGAGATGATGACTCTTCTTCATGATTTTAAAGTAGTTAATGTTGCCGGCGGATTTATGAATACAGAAACTTTTCTTGCCTTCTTGGAGAACAATAAAGATACAGAAAAAACACCAGATTCTCCCTTTGCAAAAAAAGCAATTATTTGGACAATTCTACTTGTACTTATAGGTGGAGTTGCCTTAAATCTTACTCCATGTGTCTTACCAATGATTCCTGTAAATCTTGCCATCATAGGAGCCGGAAAATCTGCACAATCCAAAAGAACCGGTTTTTTTAGAGGGGGAATTTATGGTCTGGGAATTGCTCTTTCTTACGGTGTTCTAGGACTTTTTACTGTTTTGACAGGCTCACAATTCGGTTCCCTTAATTCTTCTCCAACCTTTAATTTTATTATTGCAATTGTCTTTATTCTGCTGGCTCTAGCTATGCTTGATGTATTTACTATTGATTTTTCACGTTTTGGAGGAAAGATAAAAACTCCGGAAGAAACTGAGAAGGGGAGTTTATTTCCCGTCTTTTTTCTCGGAATTATTGCTGCCCTTTTGGCTGGTGCCTGTGTTGCTCCAGTCGTAATTGCAGTTATTCTACAGGCAACGACAATGTACTCTGAAGGACATATTTTGGGTCTCGCTCTTCCATTCCTACTCGGATTGGGAATGGCTCTACCATGGCCATTTGCCGGAGCCGGGATTGCATCTTTGCCAAAAGCGGGAATGTGGATGGTAAGAATAAAACAGGCTTTCGCAATATTTATACTTTTATTTGCAATATATTATGTATATCTGGGAGTGGGATTGTTAAAAACTGATTCAAATGCGATTGATATTCTAAAAAAAGGACTGATAGAGGCAAAACAGAAGGATAAACCCGTCTTTATTGATTTCTGGGCGACATGGTGCAAAAATTGCAAAAAAATGGAAAGAACTACTTTTAAAGACCCAAAAGTAATAGAAAAACTCCACAATTTTGTTGAAATAAAATTTCAGGCAGAAAAGATAGACTCTCCAGAAATAAAAGAAATTATGGACAAATATAAATTAATAGGTCTGCCATCCTACGTCATCCTTGAAAAACACTAGAAAACTATATTTTATCATTACTCTACAGAAAAAATGGATTTCCAAAGTTGGTCTCTATCAGATTCAGAGCAATCTTTAAATACTCTTTGAAAAACTTCATAAAGCATCTCTTCTGATACTTCTTTTGCATTCTTTTTTATAGCTGCAATTATTCCTTTTTCAGCTCCTTGGACAGAAAATTTGTGACTCATTAACAATGCTATAAAATAATTCTCAAGACTATTTCCCCAATTCTGTTGTTCCTCAAAAAAGACTCCAAGCTGATAATAAGTCATTTTTATTAAATGTTCGTTGTGAGTTTTTTTATTCCACTTTAAAGCTTTATTATAGTTTTCTATTGCAGCAGTCCACCTTTTCTGTTTATGAAAAAGAACCCCTATTTGATGATAAGTTTTTCCCAAAGAATATTCATTGTGAGTTTTCTTATTCCATTCAAAAGCTTTTTGATAATTTTCAAGCGCATTATCCCCAGAGCTCATTAGAACTATCTAATTCAAATGCAACTTTTATAGCGTTAATAATTGATAAGGTTCTCAGTGCTTTTAGCATGATTTACATATATTAATTTTCAATATTTGCCCTGCTTATAAAAAAGAAAATCTAGAAACACCAGAACTCATAGTTTACGAGCAACTCAGTTTCCCTTTTTTTATATAAAAACGTGAAATAATGGACATTGAATACCATATTAATTTCATCATCAAAAATCAAAAAAAAGGTATTCAATGAAAAATAAAATACAGCAAATTTTACTTCCTACAAATGGAAGTCTTGATTTTACAATATTAAAAATAGTCAGAGCATGAAGAAACTTATTGGTCTGTGTTAATTGGGTTAGCTAAGATTGAGCGCCTGGCACATGACAAAAATCATA
>JAYEIY010000075.1:0-2977 GCA_034660375.1 Verrucomicrobiota bacterium | reverse complement strand
ATTGCGAATATTTTAATTAGTAATGAGTTTTTTTTCATAATTTTTCCTTTCTTGGGGGTTAGCCCTGATACTCTCAAACTACTAAATAGCTTGTGTAGTATTTTTATTTTTTAATTTTTTATCCCACGGTGGGATTTTTTTTATTTTTTAGGGGTGGTGATAACTAAGCCTTTTGGCTTAGTTAAGGTTTGCTATAGCGAAGATAGCATCTGGTGTTCCAAGTGGAGCGGATGTTGGTGCTGCATCTGTAGTTGTTCCCGCTAGTTGGTCAGCTGCGATTTCGGCTGTTGGTACGACTCTTAACATTGCTTTTGTTGCTGTTACTTCAAATTGCTTTCCTAAGTCGTCATCAGATCCAAGTGCGGCTGAGGCATCGACTGTAATAGAGTATGTGTCTTTTGACACAGAATCAGAAGAAAGCCAATATTGTACTTTACAACCATATGGTGTAGCAGAACAGAAATATGAATCATCTCCTGCCCCAACTGTTGTGTCATCCATTTTAAGGTTGGCTCTCATCCAAGGCGACAATGTATCTGAGTTAATATCTTCA
Source organism: Verrucomicrobiota bacterium (assembly GCA_034660375.1). Lineage (GTDB taxonomy): Bacteria > Verrucomicrobiota > Lentisphaeria > UBA2565 > JAYEIY01 > JAYEIY01. Next base: position 2,424 of record JAYEIY010000075.1, on the reverse strand, counting down.
AAACCATAACCATTTGTTGTGGCTTTTAGGCTGTATGTTAAGGCTGAGTTGTGAATTTCTACCATTTCATCGGCTAACATTGAAATTTTATTGTTTGTTGTGTCTCCTGTAAATGTTGAGATTGCATAACCTGCCATAATTGTTCCAACTAGCAAGAATGCACCTAATCCAATCATTGTAAAGTTAGCTGCTAATGCACCTTTGCTTTTTTTGAATAAACTTTTTTGGTTATCTTTCATTGTTGTTCCTGATAGTGCCGCTGCTGCTACTGTGCTTACTTTTGTTGTTTTAAATAAATTTTTCATAATTTTTCCTTTTTTGTTTTAAATTAAGAGCTAAGACTCGTTTGTTGTTTTTGGAATTTGAATAGGATTGAGATTTCGTCTTCTCCAAGAAATCCGTCTGCATCAAATATCTTTTTAAGAATTGAGATAAACTCAGTTCTTTCCTCGTTGCTTATTTGGCTCATAATATTATTGAGCCATCGTTTGTCTTCTATAAATTTTGTTAGATTATGAGAGTATTCCTCTAATAAATCATCAAAAGTTGATAGTCCTAGTTCCATTTCTGTATCGGTTAAGTTTAGTTCATCGAATTGTTCTAGCAAAATCTCTTTTGCTTTTGAAATTTCATTTTCATAAACTTTTTCATCGTAAAATACTGCCAAAGCTGTTAGCTTTGCAAGTATATTTACTTGCTTTGAGTCGGTTACGACAAGGTCTTCAATTATTTTTAGTAGTTTTGTAATCATCTAGGGTATTCCTCCTGGTATTTTGATTCCTAACATCTGGGCTAGTTCTTTTAATGAGTCGTAATTTGCTGCATTTGGTGGTGCTTTTTCCTCTTTGGGTTCAATTCCATTTTCTTTGTCGAACTCCTCTTTGAGTTCGGCTTCGGCACGTTTTGCTTCAATATCAACTAGTTGATAAAAGGCTGATAGATAGTCTTCATCAATATTGTCTTTGGCTTCATCTTTAGCAAGTTTTAGTGTTGAACTAACCTCTTTTTTCAATTCCACATTGTCTACATATCTTTGAATCTCCTCCTTGTTGAATTTTCCATCCAGTAGATTTTCTTTATATTCTTCGAACATTTCGAATTTTTCAGTTGTTGTGTCTTTTTCCGTGATACCCTCGTGGATATTAATTGCAGCAACAAGGATTGCTTTTGGCACTTTGTTGATTTCAAGTTCGCCATCTTTTCTGAATCCCATTTCGGCTGCATGTTCTTCTCTAATTGTCAATAGACTTTGTTCTATTGCAAATTTATTAATAGATTGGGCTTTTTTTTGTGCAAGAACATTTTTAAAATGTTCTTTTATGTTGTCTTTATCTAACATTATTTACCTCCTGTGTAGTAAATTGCAATTTTGTTTGGGCTGATGTATTTCAACATCACTTTTGAATCGACATAAATTTTGTCATTTAGGGCGATTTTGCTTCCTTGGATTGAGCTTCTAGGGTCATTGGAAGTGATTTTTCTATTTTTTAAAGTTCTATACTGGTTCTTAATATTGTTAAGTGAAGCTTTTAATATTTTTGAATCGTTACTTTTTAGAATTTCTTTTAAGAAGTAGATTTGTGTTTTATAATCTTCTCTAAGGTTCACTAAGTCATTGACTTTTTTTATTGATGAAGTTAATGTTTTTTCATCTAATAGATATTTTGTTTTTCCTATTTTAATGGCTGTAAAGTCTGATATTACTGCTTGTGCAACAATTTCATTTTTACTTTTTTCTAGGATTTTAAGATAAGATTCAAGGCTGCTAATATAATATTCTTTTTGGGCAATAGCTTCTTTTTCTCTCATTAATTCTCGTTGAGTTTTTTGTTTTGGAGCCTGTGAGGCGGATTTTTTTGCTTTGTTAAGTTCTATTTTTCTTAAATTTGCTTTGTGTTCCATCTCATTTATTTTCTCTACATCATTAAGTGCTTTGTCTAGTTCACTTAAAGGTGCAGCGTTTAGACTGTATAAGCAAATTGAAGCTATTAAAGATATTTTTATTAAATTTTTCATCGTTTCCTCCTTTCTTAAAGATTATTTATTTTTTTAGCGGTGATGATTTTTATGCTTTGTGTATAAAGGATTGATTCATCATTCCCTCCGCCTATTGCATTGATTCCAAGCCAATCCGTTGGGATTAGACCTTTAAAGTCTTGGCTTGTTGCAATATTTGTTTGATTTTTTACTATAAAAGACTCCCCGTCTTTTAGGATTAAATGTTTAACAGAATCTGTTGATTTTGTTTTTGGTGATTGGACTGCTGTCGTTCCTGTTCCTAATGTTTCTAATGATATAAGTTGACCTCTGTAGTCTCTCATATCAAGGGAAATCATACCGTTAGAGTAGTGAGCAGTAATCGAATACCCTTCTGGCTTTTTAATGATGTCGGTTTCAGTTGTTGATGAAGCGGCATCGTTTTCT
>JAYEIY010000074.1:0-14465 GCA_034660375.1 Verrucomicrobiota bacterium | reverse complement strand
CTGTTTATTGGAAAATGCAGTTTTTGAGGGATCCGGAATCTCGTTAGATGTATCTTTTTGAGACTCATAAGAATCTGCGGTTACTTCAGCAGCGATATCCGGTATTGAAGATGGTTTGTCTGAACTAATTTCTATTGGTTTGGAGTCTTCCTGAGATGTTTCTGTTTCAGAAGTAATCTTTTGTTCAGATGCCAGTTCTTTATATAGATGCAGTAGATCTTCCGGCAGATACATTAGACGGAAACCGCAAATAGTTTCTCTTTTCTCAGCAGGATAACTGAAAATTTTATCATAGGAATGACATTGCTCGGAGTCCGAACACCATGAACCTCCTCGACAGACGTGAGGATCTCTCTCGTCATCAAAGCTGTCAAGACACCATTCCGCCACATTCCCCACTAAATCCATACAGCCAAAAGGACTTTCTCCTTGGGGATGCATCCCAATGGGATCTGTTGTTTCAGGAGCATATTCATATGAGAGACATGCGTGAGTAAGTGTAGGATTATCATTTCCCCATGGGAAAATACGTTTGTCTGTGCCTCTAGCGGCAATTTCCCACTCTATCTCTGAGGGGAGACTGAAATATTCATTAGTCCTTTTTCTCATCCATCTGCAGTATTCTTTTGCATCATTCCAGCTTGTATTTGTTGCTGGGCAGTTCGGATACGGGGAATACGATCTCATTATAGCAAGATCTTTTTTGGGATATGGGTAGTTGGTTTGTTCAAGAAATGCTGTAAATTCAGCAACAGTTACTGGATTTTTTGCTATATAAAATGCTGCTCTGCTATTGATAACTTCATTTTCTATTCCATAATGAAAATTCCCGGTTGAGACATAGCAATATTCCCGTCCCATAGGACCTTCTATAATGTCTTGAGTAATTTTATTTCTTTCTTTTATTTGAGAAATTGCCATCATTTTTTTCCTCTTTGAGGCAGAATGGTCTAAATTATTATGAATATATATTAAAATATCCCATATATTTTATCTTGCAACTTCTCTGAAGGAATTAATTGTTGAATATTTTGTTTTATTTAAAGCCTCCACGAAAAGGTTTTAAAAAAGCAAAAACCTTTTCATACAGGCTTCCTAGGTTCAAAATCAGAGATTTTAAACTTTATTTGAGATGAATACTGACTCGTTCATAATTATTTTAAGTGTTATTTGCTCAAAAAGCAACTGCAAACAGAAACAGACAGTGTGCGAAAAGTCTTCGAGCAAAGCGAAAAAGACTTTTCGTGCAATGTCTATTTAAGAGGTCAGAGATTGTTTATATTTTTCTGATCTTACTTTTATTGTCCGCCGATCTAAGTCAAGAATTTTTGCACTTTCTGTATAATTCTCATTTTTTTTATAGGTTTTGTAGCAGTAATAATTAAGTAGTTCTTCTGCTGTCAATCTACAGGAGTTTATTTTATCTAAAAGTTCATTATTTACTCTTTCCATTATTTGTGGAGGTGTATAGGAACCACGGATAAGTATATTTCGCACACATTGTTGTAATTCCCTAAAGTTTCCAGGCCAAGAGTAATCTTTGCTTAGATTTTTGTTTATCCAATTTAAGCTTTCTTCTGTTAGTATTTCAGCTTCTTCCTTGTTAACTGTTTCCAGTGCTATATAATGTATCATGTTTCTAAGTTCATCTTTTTTTTCGCAGAGTTGTTCATAGAGGGTTGGAGTTTTAATTATATCAGAGCATAGACGGTAATAAAAATCACTGCGAATTTTTTTTTCACTCATCATGCTAGATAGGGATCTATTGGTTGCAGCGAGAATTTTCCCGAGGAAGTTACGTTCACTATTTTCTCCGAGTCTCTTAAATGTTCTGTTTTGTAAAATGCGAAGTAGTTTTATTTGAGTTAATTCGTTTATTTCGCCTATTTCGTCTAGAAAAACAGTTCCGAAGGCGGAGCATTCTTCCAAGCATCCAGCGCGATTTTGCATAGCACCGGTAAATGCTCCTTTGGAATGTCCAAAAAGTTCTCCTTCTATCAGAGTCTCAGGCATTGCAGAAAGCTGTAAAGGATGGAAAAGCTTAGAATAATCAAATTCAAAGACTAATTTTTCTGTGATGAAAGGGATATAGGATGAAAGTCCTATCGCTTTGGCAACGAGTTCTTTGCCTGTTCCTGATGGACCGGTAATCAATGTGGTCATATTTTGCATTTTGTTATATAGTGACCTATTATATCTGTAGATATTGTGTGTAAATATAGATTGCCAAATGGATGCCCGTAGTTTTGATGTAGCAGGAGACGTTCCTGCAATAAACTCAAAAATAAAGAAAAAGGCACGATGTATTTGATGGGAAATCTCAAATATTTTTTTGGGATCCAGTTTATTGCTTGTGTCAAATTTTATTGTTTTTTCCGAGAATTTAGCTAAATCGACCTGGAAATGTTCATAAAAAGTCATTTTATTTGAAGTTTTTTTGTTGTGTATAGCTTTTTGAAAATGAGGTTTGTATTTTTCAAAAAGATAATAAATAAGTAGTTCATTGTATAATTGAGCATCTTTTGGAAGAATTTTAAAATTATTTTTATTGAGTTTTTTGTACGATTGTTTCAAATATTTAAATGTTATCTCTGTCAATCTCTTGCTATTTTCTTTGTTCTTATAATCTGAAGAGCTTATATTTCACGTTTTTCCTTCTTTAGTATAGAGTGACCCAAGGATTCTTTTTTCCAAAGCTACTCTTTCAGGCAAAAATGGATTAGTAACTATAAGTTTTCCTATCGCTTCTGCAACAATCTTTTCTGAATTATTAAATAAATGCATTTAAAAACCTTTTTTTTTGTTTTGTTAAATAAATATACATTTTTTGTATAGTTTAATATACAATTTATGTATATTATTTTCAAGATTATAAGTTAGATTTTTTTTTATCTTATTGTTATTAAGAGAGTTATATACTTTTTGTTTAATTATGGTCTCTCTTTTGCTTTAGAAAATATTATTCGGCAAAGTTGTACATCTTAGAAAAGATGGCTTTACCGAAAAATAAAAAAGGAGCGCAAAGAGATGAAAACAAGAAATGAAACAAAACAGAGAATGGGAATGACTACTAAGGAAAAAAACATCAAAAATCTAATTGTTGGGGTTTTTGCACTCTGCTTGATGAGTGTGAGCAGTTTTGCTGCGGGAACATTGACTCCGCTTAATTCAGGATTAAAGCCGGTAGAAATAGAATCACATCATGTAAAACTGACTATTAACAATGGTTTTGCTATCACTGAAGTAACTCAGCGTTTTTTTAATCAGAATCCTTCTATTGTAGAAGCTGTATATTCTTTTCCTCTTCCTGTATCTGCAAGCTTATCTGAGGTTGTTATTCATATTGGAGAAAGAGTTATAAATGGAGAGGTTGTCGGAAAAAATGAAGCAAAAAAGGTCTACAGTGAAGAAAAAAAGAATGGGAATAATGTAGGTATGGCAGAGAAAAACAAATATAAGAACTTTACATTTACGATCGCAAATATAAAACCAAAAGAATCTCTAATAATAAAATTTGTTTATTACCAACCCCTGAAGCTTAACGGAGATATAGGACGATATGCATATCCTCTAGAAGAAGGACATACCGACGAATTAGCTAAGAATTTTTGGGAAAGAAATGATAAAGTTGCAAGCAATATAACAGTAGATATAAACCTTAAATCAGGATGGCCTCTCAGTAGCATAAGAGTTCCGGGAGTAATTCCGCTTAAAGAAGAAAAGAAATTAGATAGTGGAGAATATAAGGCATCCTATGAATTATCTACTTCTTTGAATAAAGATTTTGTCTTGTACTATCGTTTAAAGGCAGATATGCCTGGCCGCCTTGAAGTCATTCCCTATCGTAAACCTGGAAGTAAAGAGGGAACATTTATGATGATTGTGACTCCGGGACTGGATCTCAAACCTATAAAAAATGGTGCTGATTACGTCTTTATACTTGATGTCTCTGGGAGTATGCGCGGAGAAAAAATACGTACATTGTGTGATGGAATAAGTCGTGTTCTAGGTAAAATGAAAGCTGAAGATCGTTTTAAAATTGTAACTTTTGAATCATCTGCATGCAACTTGACTAGAGGCTGGATAAATGCCTCCTCAAAGAATGTGAATCGCTGGATTGAAAAGGTCAAAAAAATAAAAACAGGAGGAAGTACAAATCTTTATGCAGGAATGTCAGAAGGACTCTCTGATCTTGATGCAGATCGTACAACAAGTTTGGTGTTGGTTACGGATGCGGTTACTAATACGGGAGTAGTTAAACCTCGGAAATTTTATAAAATGCTGAAGAAGTATGATATCAGAGTTTTCGGCTTAATTATAGGTAATAGCGGAAATTGGCCACTTATGCGTTTGATATGTGATGTCTCTGGAGGTTTTTATGCTGGAGTTTCCAATAGTGATGATATAATTGGACAGGTTATGCTGGCAAAGCAAAAAATAACTCATGAGTCATTGCATAATGCAGAAATAAAAATAAGGGGAATCAAAACTTATGATTTAACAGGTGCTACATTAAAGAAAATTTATTGTGGACAACAGTTTGTTGTATTTGGTCGTTATTCTGGTGAGGGAAAAGCAAAAATTACCTTAGAAGCCTCTCTTAGTGGTGTTGATAAAGTTTATTCTAAAACTGTTGAATTTCCCCAAACAGATATTTTGAATCCAGAATTAGAACGTCTTTGGGCAATTGAAAGAATTAAGATGTTTGAAGATCTTGAAAATATAGGAATGATGCCTCTTACAGAGACACAATCTGCAATTAAGGATCTTGGAATCAGATGCCAGCTTGTAACCGATGAAACATCAATGATTATTTTAGATGATGAAACTTTTAAAAAACATGGAATCATGCGTAAAAACAAAGCAAGACTTTCAGCAGAACATAAAGCGCAGTCAAAACGCCTTAATAAAAACAGACGTTTTCAGAATTATGTAGCTCAGGGGAGTTCTGCAAAACAGGATACCAAGAGAAAAAGAAATAAAAAAATGTTCAAAGGAAATATACCCAATTTAAGTGGAGGTGGTGCTATAGATCCTTTTACTGCCTTCTTAATGATAGTTGGAAGTTTTGGGCTATTTGTTTTAAATCGTAAAAGAAAATAATTAAACGGATTCTGGGTCTGCAGAGAGATTTTGTGGATCCAGCTTTTATATGAATATTTTGAAAAAACATACAAATTCCCTGATTTTTAAGATTTTTTTACCTATCTTTCTTGGATTTTTAAGCATATGTGTTTTTTGCTTTCCCATTGCAACTGAAATGATGCAATTTGATCGCGATTGCCTAATGAAGATTCAACTTTGGCGTTTAATAACAGGACACTTTACTCATTTTTCAGTAAATCATCTCGTTTGGGATCTTGTAGTATTTGTCTCATTAGGAATTGCGTGTTCTGTAAAAGATATGAAGAAGTTTGTAACTGTAGTTATTCTCTCTCCTTTGATTATTTCAATAATAATTTGGTTTGTTAGGCCTGATATACAATTTTATAGAGGACTTTCAGGTATTGATAGCGCTCTTTTTACTCTTTTTGCCTTAAACATAATGAAAGAATCTCTTAAACAAGGAAAAAAAGATTTTTCTTTCTTTATGGGAATAATTATGATTCTTTCTATAACATCAAAAACAATATTCGAATATATTTCAGTAGAAACTCTTTTTACATCTTCTGCAAATTTTATTCCTCTTCCTTTAGCGCATCTTGCTGGAATTATATCAGCATTATTAATATTTAATCCCTATCTTTTTAGAAAGATTTTTAGCTTTTATCCTAAAATAGGGAAAATAATATTTCAACTGCATTTTTTAGGATAAATTATTCAGTTGTGGTAAACTTTAGACCTTTTTACACAAAAATATGACTGTTACTGGGAATTTTTGCATTTCGTAATAATATTCGCTCCAGCGGTCGCTGTAGTAGGGGGTTGAATCCTGTAGAGACAAGGCATGTCTTGTCTCTGCGGTTTCGTTAAATGGATCTATTACAATGGGTTTCGGTTCGAGAATATTTTTAATTGTTAATCCTGCATCCAGTATCCACGATACTGATTGACTTATGGGATATGTTCTTGATTTTATAACTACATTACCTAATGAATCCTCCCTTGTTTCATCGGGGGGGGCAAAATAATGTTTAAGAGACATTCCGGTTGTATCATCTTCAAAAGTGACCAGTTCTCCTGAGAACACGGGGTGTGGAATGGAAAAAAATAAAGTACCTCCTTCTTGTAGCATTTTTGCGGACTCCGCAATTATTTTTGCAGGTTCTTTTACAAATTGCAGGGAGTGACTTGCGTGAATAAAATCGAAGTGTCCATATTTTTTGAGTGTTATATTTTCCATTGAATCACAGATTAAGTTTACATTGACGCTATGCTTCAAGCATAGTTTTTTTGCTTGCTGTATTTGTTTGAAGGAAATATCAACAGCAGTACAGAGAGCATTTTTTTCTTTTGTGAGGAAAATGCTATTCTGAGCCGCTCCGCAACCGATTTCCAGACAGTTTTTATTATTCAGATTTTTCGGAAGTATTTTTAAGAAATTATCCCCGGGTATCAGAGGACCAAAATGGAAGTCATCACAACTGATATGAGTAAATTGATCATATTCATCAGCGATGGAATCCCAGTAATTTTTATTAGATATTTTAGGCATAGGAAAAGTTTCTGAATTTTAATGGTACTTGGGAAATAAGGAGATCTTCATTAAGAGTGTATGGTTGAGGATTCATATCACCTATTGTTGAATCTGTTTGCTGGTATTGCTGCAGATAGTAATTATAAGGATAATTTCGATTTTTTAAATCTTTTGCAATATTATTTATATCTGTTTCATTCAAAAGTTCTGTATGTACTGTTGTTCTAATTTCGTAGGGAATGGTTAAAGTAGATATCAATATGTCTAATGTTTTGCTGAATTTTTCATAGAGATTGGCTCCGGCTACCTCTGCAAACTTATATTCAGGAGCTTTGTAATCTATAGAAACCATATCAAGCAGATTCTCGTCACAAAGCTGCAGGAGTATTTCACTATTGGTACAATTTGTATCAACTTTTATTTTAAAACCCATTTCTTTTATTCTTCGGCATATTTCAAGGAGGTTTTTGCAGCAGGTACACTCTCCGCCGGAAAGAACCACTGCGTCTATTAGACCAATGCGGGTTTTCAGAAAGGAAAGAGTCTCTGCTAGTGAGATTTTTCCTTTTCCATAAACAATCTTTGGATTATAGCAGAATGGACAACGCATATTACATCCCGAAAACCATAGAATAGAAGACGTATGATCCTGGAAATCAAGCATACTGAAAGGAGTTATGTCATAAATGGGAAAATTCATATTAGTTTGCTTCACTGTTTTTTACCAATAATTCAACTTTGTCATAAATATCTTTGGCAAATTTATAAAAAGTTTCTGCATCAGCTTTTGTTGGTTTACCATTTGGCAATAAACCAAAATTTCCTGGATAACGAGCCTCTATATACAAATCATCAAAATCAATTAATATGTTTTTGTCCATGTTCAGTTGAATCTCATTTTTAACCAACCCAAATAAGTTGATGGTGGAATGAATTCTTGGAACCTTTTTTGATTTTAGTTCAAGTATAGCCTTGAAGCATTTCTCTGTACATTGTTGGGAATGAAAAGCAACAATATGAGTTAAAAAATCATCTTCAAGAATGTGCTCTATATTTTTTAGATCTGCGAGGGCTGATTTTAACCATTTTTTTGCCGATTGTTTATTCATAAATAATTTCTCCTTTACTCTCTATTTCATTTGCAAAGGAGCTTTTCATTTTGTAAAACTTTTCATTCATAGCTTTAGTATGGACCAACAAATCTATAGCAATTTTCTCTCGAAGACTTTCTATTTGTTTAGAAACTCGCCTGACAAGTTGTCTTTTTTCCTGATAATCTTTTGGAATAAAATCATCTTTTGTTACAACATATAAATCAATATCACTCTCTTCTTTAGGAGATCCATAGGCATAACTTCCAAAAAGAATCACTTTTAGGGGAGAGATAGGTTGTAAATTTTTAATAAGTTCTTTTTTTATTGCATTTATATTCCTTTTCATCTCTAGCCTTTTGTTTGTTCTTTTTTTAGAAGAAAGTATTAATAAATTCTTTTCAGGCTGAAATGCCAAATTAAAGAATTGCCGGTTGTAGTTAAGCCAAACAACATTTTTTTTCAGTAAAATGTTTTCTTTCTTTAAATTCTCCTTGCTTACCAACATTAAAGCTTTCTACTGGTCTGTGATATCCCATTACTCTTGTAAATACAACACATTTTGTTCTATCTTCGTGATACTCTTTCAAAATTTCATGATCTTTCATTGTTTTTTCTCCTTTTATTGGTTTTCTACTAAATTAGATTCTTTTGTATATACTTTTTCTTCTTCGATATCAAAAGATTCGTCAGTTTTATTTTTTGCATTTTTTATTCGATATTCTCTTATTATATCACTATCACATTTTGGGCAGAATTTATGTTCTCCGGTCAAGTAACCATGTTTTTTACAGATAGAAAACAATGGCGTGATTGTTATATATGGTAACTGAAAATTACTTATAACTTTTTTAACTAGTTTTTTGCATGCTTCTGCACTGCTTATTCGTTCTTTCATATACAAATGTAGGACAGTACCTCCGGTATATTGTTTTTGCAGTTCATCTTGCATCATCAATGCTTCGAAAGGATCATCTGAAAAATTGGCAGGTAATTGCGAACTATTTGTATAATAGTTGCCTTTTTCATCTCCGGCCTGCAGTATTTCTGGATAGCGTTTTTTATCTTCTCTGGCAAATCTGTATGTAGTTCCTTCTGCTGGGGTTGCTTCCAGGTTGTAGAGGTTTCCAGTTTCTTCTTGATAGTCTTTTATGCGTTCACGCATGTGATCAAGGATCTCAAGGGCAAATTTTATTCCTTTTTCAGAGACAATATCTTCTTTGTCTTCGGTGAAATTTCGTATCATTTCATTTACGCCGTTTATTCCGATTGTAGAGAAATGATTTTTAAATCCCGGCAGATAGCGTTTTGTGTAAGGAAATAGCCCCCTTTCAAACATCTCCCTGATAAATTTTCTTTTTTTCTCAAGAGTGGATTTTGCTCTGTCCATTAACTGGTCAAGTTTTTTGAATAATGCCTTTTTATCTTCTCTGAAACGATATCCTAGACGAGCCATGTTTATTGTGACAACTCCTATGCTACCAGTCATCTCCGCAGAACCAAAGAGACCTCCGCCACGCTTTAAAAGTTCTCGTAAATCTAATTGAAGCCTGCAACACATGGATCTTACCGCATTTGGTTTGTATGCGTCTGGATTTTCGACTTTATTCCCGTCTTCATCAAACTTGTACTGACTCCCTATAAAATTCTGGAAATATGATGAACCGAATCTGGCTGTATTTTCAAAAAGGATATCTGTGTTTTCTCCGTCCCAATCGAAATCTTCTGTAATATTTACGGTTGGGATAGGGAATGTGAAAGGCTGTCCATCTGCATCACCTTCGGTAAGAACTTCGTAGAAAGCCTGATCAATTATATTCATTTCCTTCTGAAAATGCTTATATTTTAATTCGGTAGGAGAATCTACTCCTTTTGCTTTCACTCTTTGTATAAAATTAGGATCATTTATATTGCTAAAAAGGTGTCTTTGCTTACGTGTGGGAATCTGATCTTTCAGGTCTTCAGGAACAGTCCAGTCCATAGTAATATTAGTAAATGGAGATTGTCCCCAGCGTGCAGGAACATTAAGATTGTAGACAAATGCCCTGATAGTTTTTTTTATGGTATCATGATCAAGATTATCTTTAAAGACGTAAGGAGCCAGGTATGTATCAAAGGAGCTGAATGCTTGTGCCCCAGCCCATTCGCTCTGAAGTATTCCCAGAAAGTTAGCCATTTGTCCTAGTGCAGATGCAAGATGATTGGGAGCTGCGCTTGCAACACGTCCCCTTACACCGTTAAACCCCTCATCAAGCAGAACTCTAAGACTCCATCCTGCACAGTAACCTGTGAGACAATCCAGATCGTGAATATGATAATCTCCGTTACGATGATTATAGCCTTCTTCTGGAGAATATACCTTATCCAACCAAAAATTTGCGATAACTTTTCCTGCGGAGTTATTGACTAATCCTGCATTGGAATAGGAGGTATTTGAGTTTGCAGATATCCGCCAGTCTGTTCCATCTATATATTCAGATATAGTATGAGAGCAATCTACATAAGTAGTATCTTCATCCAGTCCCGCAATGTGTTCGCGTTGCATCTTGTGCAGAAAACGGTAAACTACGAATGATTTCATTACTTCATAATAATCTGAGTCAAATAATTGTCTTTCAATTGTATCCTGAACATCTTCGACTGCTATGACATTTAGTTGGCGAATTTTTTTGATAACTGCGTCATAGACCTTCGGGTCATAAGTATCATTTACACTCCTGAATGATTTTATGATAGCATCTTCAATTTTATATGCGTGAAAATCTTGTTTTAAACCATCTCTTTTTATTATTTTTCTAGTCACTTTTTCATCCACCTTTTCATCTTTGTAAAGTCCCCTTTTTTTACTGATTGATTGCTCTATAGCGAAATAACCTCAAAATGACCGAGATATGGTTAAAACACTATATCTTGTATCCATAACAAGCGTGAGATACTATATACAGTGTTAAAATAATATGTTCAAGTCTAAAAAACATTTTTTTTAGAGTTTTTTTTAAAATATCTTTAACGAAATCCTTGCATTTATTCTCTTAGAATTTAAATTCAATAGTGTGCCATATTTTATTATACAAAAGTAGAGAGAAAATTAGTATAGGATTTGAGAGTAATGGACTTATTAAAAGCAACATCAGAGTTTTTTGCCGATGATTCTCCATTGAAAAATGCGGTTGAATACGGGGGGGGTAGATACGAAGAACGCCCACAGCAGACAGCCATGGCCGAAAAAATAGCAGAAGTTCTTAATAAAGGAGAACATTTATGTGTTGAGGCTCCAACAGGGATAGGGAAAAGTTTTGCATATCTTGTGCCTGCACTGTTTTATGCACACTCCAGAAAAGAAACGGTACTTGTCAGTACACATACAATCAGTCTTCAAGAACAACTTATAGAAAAAGATTTACATATCCTTAAAAATCTTCTTCCATTTGAAATTAATGCGGTTCTTGCAAAAGGACGGGGGAATTATGTTTGCTTGAAAAGACTTTTTGCTGCACATCAGGATCCGGATGAAATGCTTTTTTCCAATGATACTTACGTAGATGATATAGATAGAATTGCTAAATTTTGCAAAGATGATCAAGAGTCGCATGATGGTTCTCGTACCGCAATCACGCCTATTCCTTCTTTCAAGGCATGGCATGCTGTAAATTGTGCTGTAGGAACCTGCTCTGCTGGACACTGCTCACATTTTAATGATTGTTATTTGCAGAAAGCACGAAGAAAACTCTCAAAAGCAGATATTATTGTTGCTAATCATTCTTTGCTTTTTGCAGATTTAGCAATGAAGAATGAGCCCAATAATGAACTGAAAGAGGGGGTCCTCCCCCAATATGAAGTTGTTATTCTTGATGAAGGACATTCGATTGAGGAGACTGCATCGACACACTTTGGATTTCGTCTCTCTGTCCCCGGATTTTTCTATATGCTTAAAAAGATCTATGATCCTAAATACAAAAAAGGCATTATTTCTGCAAAATTTTATGCTTCAGAACATAAAAAGGCTGTAGAACACTTACAAAAAGCTGCAGAATCATTTTTCTCAAAAATACTTGATTGGGTTTTGCCACAAAAGGAAAATCCTCTGCGCTATACAGTACCTGGGCATATTCCTAATATGCTTAGGGATGAATTAGATACAGTACGGAATCTTATGAATGAGATTTTGAAGGTCGAGAAAGATCCCGATAAGAAAACGCAATTGAAAGGATTATTGCTTGATTTGACAGAATTCGCGATAAATCTTGAAGCTTTTCTTGATATGACAGTAGAAGGCTTTGTCTATTGGTTTGAACTCTCCGGGTATGATAAACAGCAGTTGATTTTTCAGGGAGTCCCTATAGAGGTTCATGATATTCTTAAGCCTGTGCTTTTTCATAATGACTTCAAAACCATTATTACGAGTGCTACACTTGCAGTAAAAAATGATTTAAATTATTATCTTAAACGGATTGGGGGAGAAAAAGATGTTAATAAAATGATTCTTTCAAGTCCATTTGATTTTCAGAAGCAGGTTGAACTCTTTATTCCCTTTGAAATGCCTTCTCCAAAAGATTATAAAAATTTTATGGAGAAAGTAGCCGAACATATAAGTACTTTTATGCTCAAGACAAAGGGCAGGGCGTTTATTCTTTTTACCAGCTATAAGATGCTTCGCGAAACAGCAGAAACGCTTGAGGATTTCTTTAAAAAAGAAGGCATACAGCTTCTTATACAGGGTGGAGATTATTCACGAAAGGTCATGATTAAAAAGTTCAAAGAAGATGTCTCTTCTGTTATTTTTGGAACAAGTAGTTTCTGGGCAGGAGTTGATGTTCCCGGAGAAGCATTGTCTTGTGTGATCATTGTTAAGCTACCATTTTCTGTCCCGACGCACCCACTCAATGCCGCAAGGTTTGAAAAGATTGAAAAGCAGAGAAAAAGCCCGTTCCAAGTCTACTCTCTCCCTGAAGCTGTTCTAAAATTCAGACAGGGATTTGGACGCCTTATCAGAACAAAGGATGACAACGGAATAATTGTTGTTTTAGATAATCGGATAATAAAATCTGGTTATGGACGTACCTTCCTTGATTCTATTCCGGAATGCAAACGTACTATGTTTTGAATAAATATAATCTTACCGAATAGGCAATCCATTCGTTAAAAAAATTACCTTACATTTTCCCCCGTCTATACTATTGCAATAAAAATATATCACGTTATTTTACAAACCTTTAAAGAAAATAGATATTTAGAAATACTATAAAATCATATAATTAAGGAGATAAAAATGGCAGAAATTAATTTTGGTGGAGTAACTGAAACAGTTATAATGCGCAGTGAATTTCCAATTGAAAAGGCACAGAAAGTTCTTAAGGATGAAGTCGTTGCAGTTATAGGTTATGGTGTTCAGGGACCTGCACAGGCTCTGAATATGAAAGATAATGGAATAAATGTTATTATTGGTCAGGCAAAAGAATTTAAAAAAGACTGGGATCGTGCAGTAGAAGATGGCTGGGTTCCAGGAGAAACTCTTTTTGATATTGCTGAAGCCGCACAGCGTGGAACAATTATTCAAATGCTTGTTTCTGATGGAGCACAGCGCATGATATGGCCGACAATTAAAGAAAATCTGAATGATGGAGATGCTCTCTATTTCTCACATGGTTTCTCTATTACCTATAAAGACCAAACTAACGTAATTCCTCCAGAAAATGTTGATGTAATCCTTGTCGCACCAAAGGGGTCGGGAACTTCTGTTAGACGTAATTTTTTGGCTGGTGTTGGAATCAATTCAAGTTATGCAGTTGGACAGGATGCGACGGGACGTGCAACAGAACGTTGTCTTGCTATTGGTATTTCTGTGGGGTCAGGTTATCTTTTCCCAACTACTTTTGAAAAAGAAGTTTACAGTGATTTGACTGGAGAACGTGGAATTCTTATGGGAGCTCTTGCAGGAGTAATGGAAGCACAGTACAAATGTCTTAGAGGTCATGGACATTCTCCTAGTGAAGCATTTAACGAAACAGTTGAAGAGCTTACACAGAGTCTTATTCGCCTTGTTGATGAAAATGGAATGGACTGGATGTTCAGTAACTGTTCTGCAACTGCTCAGCGTGGCGCCCTTGATTGGAAAGGTCCGTTCAGAGATGCTGTAGCACCCGTTTTTGACAAACTATACACTCGAGTTTCAAACGGAGAAGAGTGCAAAAGAGTTCTTGATAGCACAGGAAAACCTAACTATAAAGAATTGTTGAATGTAGAACTGAAAGAAATCAGAGATTCAGAAATGTGGCAGACTGGAGCAGCTGTTAGAAACTTGCGTCCTTCAGAAGCAAAACGCGACAGCACAGTTGGTACTGCTGGAAGAATTGGAGACAATTAATATTTGATGATTTGGGATCTTAGATTGATAAGAATTGTTTGAATAAATAGGGTTTTCTGTGTCTGTTGATGCAGAAAACCCTTTTTTATATACTATGCCTTTATTTGTGTATTCGTGGCTAAAAAAAAATCTGAATTTAAAACCATGATGATAAAAGAAAAACTAATTGCGATAGATTTTGAAACAACGGGGGTGTATGAAGGACATCCCGAAGAGCCTTGGCAGATAGGGATTGTTGAAATAGAGAATGGAAAGGTTTGTGTAAATAAAAAAAAATCTTCCCTTTTGCAGGTGGGAAATAGACCTTTTAATCCGTATGTCCCGGGACGTTGGGCATCCATTCGTGATGAAATAGCAGATGCTCCGTCTTTTA
>JAYEIY010000073.1:0-14558 GCA_034660375.1 Verrucomicrobiota bacterium | reverse complement strand
AAGTTAAGTTGCGAGTATGTTTTGTTTTGAGCAAGAAATTTAAATTACCGAGCAACTACTTTCCCTTTCTTTAGTAAAAAAGGGAATCTGAGTTGCGTGTTCGTCAGCCTCAAACCGATGAGTTCTGGCTATTAAATCATGGTTGGGTAAGATAAGGGAATTATATAAGCTTGTCAGAGAAAAGTACGAGCGGTTGCGATAGCATAATCTTAGTCAAATATTTAGAATTTACAGACAGTGTATGAAAAGCCTTCGAACAAGGTGAAAAGGGCTTTTCGTGGAATGTCTATTTATAGTTTTTATCAAAATTTCTTTCATGGATTAAGTGATCCTGTTCTATATCCCTGAAGATCAAGATAGATTTTTTGAAAACCATTCTCCTGAAGGATTTCAATTAATTCCAGCCTTTTTGTCAAAAGAAGATCAAACTGATTACTCCTGACTTCAATATTTGCTGTATTTCCCAAATTTCTTACTCTATGTCCCTTAAACCCCATTGACTTCATAAGTTCTTCTGTTCTCTCCACTTTTCCAAGTTCTTCAGAACAAAGAACTGTTCCATATGGAATTCGTGATGCAAGACATGCCGAAGAAAACTTAAAATCCAAATTATACTTTTCTCCTAGCTCATAGATATCCTGTTTTGAGAATCCTACTTCTGCAAGAGGGTGTATGATTCCAAGTTCTTCTGTAGCTTTCAAGCCGGGTCTGAAATCTCCAAAATCATCCACATTTGTCCCATCAACCACTACTGAAAAACCCCTCTTAGAGGCAATCTTTAAAATCTGCGACATCAGATTATATTTACAATAATAACAACGATTCAAAGGATTCTTTTTTACATCAGAATTAGAAAGAATATCTACGTTAAGAATTATCAACTCTACATTAAACTTTTCTGCCCAGGCAACAGCATCAGCCGTCTCAGCAGCAGGAGTAAAAACAGAAGCAATATGTACCGCAAGCAGCTTTGTTTCCGGCATATCATTTATCACAGCACCAAGTAGCATACTGTCCATTCCTCCAGAAAAAGCAACAACAATGGAAGAATAAGATTTTAAAAAATCTTTAAGTCTATTTTCTATATTATTTATCATTTTATTGCCAAAAAACCTTCAAAACAGACATATTTCATTATGCTCATATAATCAACAAAACCCGCTCTTTTTAGTAAATCTATATTTCCCTGCGTAGAAAAAGGTTCGAGAACTCCTTTTAAACTTCTTGATTTTGCAATAATTTCATTAGATTTATATCCCTGCTCTAATTTATAGTCTACATATACAGAACTCATAATATCCTGAAATCGTGCGTCCGGTGCCCTCACTTTTTCAAATAATAAAAATGCACCTCCCCAATTTAACATATCATATATTTTATCAAATAATATCTGGCGTTGATTAGGAGAAATAAACTGCATCGTATAGTAGGACACAACAAAATCTGTTTTGGAAAAATCATAAGCTAAAATATCATCATTAACATATTCCAAATTGGAAAGCTTATATTTTTTCGTTGCTTTTTTAATCATTGCAGATTCTATATCAAGACCTACAACTTTTGCCGATTTATTCTGATTATATTTAGCCAGACGATAAGTTAATAATCCAGCAGAACATCCTATGTCATAAGCAATAGAGTCATCTTTAATAAAATAATCACTCATTTTCAAAATTAACTCATGCCCTTCAGAGTAAAGAGGGACGGATCTTTTTACATGTTCTTCAAAAGAATCAACAACATTTTTACCAAAATTCCATGATGCATTTTCAAATTCTACACCCTCTCCGACTTTTGCCACAATATCCTCCATATAAAAATATAAAATCTATAAAAAACTAATCTCAAGCGCAATGGAATGTAGGTTTAACTTAGACTATTATCCAGTACAAAGGACAGGAAAAACATTAGACAAGATTAGAGGATCTATAAAATTATTACAGAGAAAAATCAGTCAGCATTTCCCTTAGTTTCAGAGCCAGAGAAGCGGGAGTAAATGGTTTTTGAATAATATGCGTTGTGTTGTCTATTCCTTTTTGTATAATTACATCATCCGTATATCCAGACATGAAGAGAACTCTTGCATTTTGGCATATTTCACGAAATGCGACGGCTAATTCAGCTCCATTCATGCCAGGCATAATAACATCTGTCAATAACAAATCTATTTTTCCTATATTAGATTTGCAACACTCAAGTGCTTCGCTTCCATTTTTGCTTGTAATTACTTTGTATCCATAACTTAAAAGTATCTCTTTTGTCAAATCGCGAACACTTTTTTCATCTTCAGCAAGCAAGATTGTTTCATTCCCTGACAAAATATGGTGTACTGTTTTTTTTGCGTCAATTCTTTTTGTTTTACAGCCAAACGTGGGAAGGTAAATATTAAAAGAAGTGCCTTCTCCTATCTTTGTCTTAACATCAATCATTCCATTCGTTTGTCTGATAATACCGTAAACCGTTGAAAGCCCCAATCCTGTCCCATTTTCTTTTGTCGTAAAAAAAGGCTCAAAAATATGAGTCAAAACACTTTTCTCTATGCCTGTCCCATTGTCTATGATAGAAATACATACATAATCGCCTGGAGGAAGTTCGATAGATTCAATAGTTTTTTTTCTGGAAAAGTGTACATTTTTAGTTTTTATGATAAGCTTGCCACCATTTCGCATTGCATCACTGGAGTTAACAACAACATTCATGATAACCTGTTCTAATTGTCCGAGATCGGCATTTATCAATTTTAAATTATCTGAAAAATCAGTATTTATTTTAATATTTTCATAAATAAGTCGATGTAACATTTTTTGCATATCGGAGATGAGTTTGTTTAGATCTATTTCTTCAGGATGGAGAATTTGTTTTCGGCTGAATGCAAGAAGTTGTCGTGTCAAGATCTGTGCTCGGAGGCCGGAATTAAGAATTTCCTGTATATAGGAATCTTCCGGTTCTCCTTTTGTCAGTTTTTTCAGCATCTGTGAATACCCAATAATAACGGTAAGTAGATTATTAAAATCATGAGCAATTCCTCCGGCAAGAGAACCTATACTCTTCATCTTTTGTGATTGAAAAAACTGTTCCTCTATTTTTTTTAGGCTTATTATATTCGTCAGTTGTGCCAGAATCGTTTTTATCAAATTAGATTCTTCGTTGATTTCTGCTTTCTCTTTTTTAAATTTGGAGTCTTCAATATATAGATTCAAAAATCCTTTCTTTTCGTTTTCCAACACAATATCAAAAGAAATTTTATTGTTGGTTTTTTTAAAGTTACGAGAATAAAAAGGTTGGGATTCATATGAAATTTCAACATAATACCCCTTCGGCTTTCTCAAACTGAAAGGCAATATATTAACGGTTTCTTCAATTATTTTTTCTATTGTTATCCCAGGCTCAACTGCCATGAAAGAAAGATTCTGTAAACAGTTTAACTCTCGAACACGTCTGTCTTGCTCAGAATTGAGTTGTTTTTCGACAATAGTTTTGTTTTTTGTTAATGCAATATCATGCAAAGCAAAAGCAATATTGAATCCTACTTCTTCAAAAAGATTCTGTTCTTCTTTATCTATTTTATTTTGATTATCGGGTAAACAAACAGACATTATACCAAAACATGTGGTATTATACTTTAATGCAACTGTAAGAGTAGTGTTATCTTCAGAGTCGACCGGAAAAATAAAACCCGAATAATCAAAAAGAATACCACTCTTCTTATATATTTTTTTTAAATCCGTTTTAATCTTTTCCGAGCTTTCTTCATCAATCCATCCGTCTGTTTCTATGGAATTTCCAGTGCAGTAGAAAGAAGTAAGATTAAGAGTGTCATCAAAAAGAAGGATAGTAGCACGGCTATATTCATGATTATCGACAAGAAGCTCACAGGCTTGCTGAATAAGGCGATCTGAATTCGTCTCTGTCGTTATTAAATGATTTATATTTCTAATAGCAAAGAGAATGCTGTTTAATCTTTTTGTATTTTGAATTAAAAACCGTTGAGTATCAGTCAATTGGATTTGAGTTTTATTTAATTTTTTCTTCAATTGTTTTTCTTCTTTATCATTCATTTTCAAACCCTTAATTAATTAGACATTGTACGAAAAGCCTTTTTAACTTCGTTTTAAGGCTTTTTCTATAATGTCTGTAGATTTTTAAATATTGAAATCATCTACATTTCGTAAGTTATTTTGTTTTATAAAATGCAGACATTCTTTTGTATCCCCAAAACGATGCTCAGGATTTTTTATTAGCATTTTTGTTAATATTTTCTGAATACAGTCAGGGAGTTGAAGAAACATCTTTTCATTCTTATATTTCTTGGATTTTCTGATAGCATAAATTGTTTCAAAAATAGAGTCTCCGGAAAAAGGCAAGTCTCCTGTAAACAGTTCGTATCCCAAAACGCCGAGCGAAAAGATGTCGGCATTAAAATTTATGTCATTAAATGAATTAAAGCACTCCGGAGCCATATATGCGGGAGAACCAAACATGTCGCTTGTCAGAGTTAGTGAAGAATATTTAACCTTTGCTATCCCGAAATCAACAAGTTTAACATTAAGGTGTTCGGTGATGAGGATATTTGCCGGCTTCATGTCTCTATGAATAATCTCTGCTTTATGAATAGCATTAAGCGCTTCTATTATCTGCAAAAAAATCTTTATTTTATTATTCATTGGAATTTCAAATTCATTCATGTATTCTTTAAGCGTAGATCCTTTTATATATTCCATAATCATATAAGGAGCAGATTGTTCATCTGAGATACCATAGTCAAAAACTTTAACGATATTTGGATGGTTTATCTCCGAAAGAATTCTACCTTCCTGCAGGAAACGACGAATATTTTTCTTTTGAATCTCTGCATTGGGTTCCTTCCTAAGGATTTTCATTGCATACTCCAGTCCCTCTTTCTCTACAAGCATTACTATTCCGGCATTCCCAGAGCCAATCATTTTCCTTGTCTTGTATTCCAATATAGATTTGCTTATAGTAACCGTATCCTTTATATTTAATTCTGCCTTCTTTCTAAAAGTATGCTTTTTATAGGATTCCGAAACCTTTTCTAAAATATCTTTTATTTTAAAAGGCTTCTGCATATAATCAAGAGCCCCCATTTTTATAACTTTTACCGCATCTTTTACATTAGGAAAACCTGTCATAATTACAAAATCCATGTTCCTTTTACTCAAAGAAAGATTCTGAAGTTCTATCCCCGATTTTTCAGGCATATTTACATCTGTAAAAACGATAGAGTATACTCTTTTTCCTAACAAGTTTAATGCATCTTCTGCATCTACAGCAGTGTCGACGGCATATCCCTTTGAAGAAAGAAGATCTTTAAATAAATTCGTTATAGATTCTTCATCATCTACAACAAGAACTCTAAAATCGCTGTTTTCATTAATTTCAGATGAATCTGTAATATCTGTTTTTTTCATGTTGCTCCAAAATCAGTTTAAGTAGAAATTGTACGAAAAGCCTTTTTAGCCTTGCTCAAAGGCTTTTCGTACACTGTCTAAATATAATTGAAATACCAAACTTTTGATATCATAGCCTTAAAATAGTAATCAACGCACTCAGAAATTCATAAAAACTTGTCCGGAGATAAAAATAAAATTAATAAAGTAACTTTACTTTAATCCTTTTCTATAAAATTACAATCTCATCTAAAAAAAAACGGACATTTTTCTTGAAATAAAAATTAGCTATCATATACTAATGCAGTACATAATATATACTTTGCATTGTCTTGTAGCTATTTTATATCAAGACTTTTTTAAAAAATATCTCATTCAAAAGACTCAATAATATCAAAAGAATGACTAAAAATATTTAAGGTTAAAAATGCGTTTACTAAAATATATTGTCTTTTTATTATTTTTATTTCAATTTGTTTCTTTTGCAGATAAAAAGACAGATGCTGAGAATAGGATAAAGGCTGCTTTTATCTATAACTTTACAAGATTTATTGTGTGGCCACAGAAAAAAACTTCTGAAAAAAAATTTGTTATTGGAGTTCTGGGTACATCTTCTATAAAAAAAAGCATTTCAAAATTACTCAAAAATAAATATGTTGGAGATAACGAAATAAAAATCAAAAGATTTGTCAACATGAGAGATGTTAATGGTTGTCAAATTCTTTTTATCTCAGACGAATTTATCAATCCTATACAGAAATCCTCTGCAAATTTTATCCCCTGGATGCAAAAATCTAATGTTTTGATTATTTGTAATAGTTTTTCTAAGAAAGACAATTTAAAACAAATTGGGATGGTCGAATTTGTCATTCTGAATGATCGAGTTAGATTTTTTATAGATAAAAAGTCTCTTGATAAAGCAGGATTAAATATGAGTTCAAAGTTACTGAGACTTGCACAAAACTATAAATAGACCCTGCAAGAAAACGTTTTTAAAGAACCAAAAACCTTTTCGCAGAGGCTCGCATGAGTTCAAAATCAGAGATTTTGAACTTTATTTGAGATGAATGCTGACTCGTTAATAATGATTTTTAGTCTTATTTACTCAAAAAATAACAGCAAACAGAAACAGACAGTGTATGAAAAACCTTCGAACGAAGGAAAAGGCTTTTTATACAATGTCTTAATAAGGTAATTTATGCGTTTTTTTAGAGATATTTCTATTAGAAAAAAAATAATATTAGCAATGTTTTTTGTTGCATCAACGGCATTGTTATTAGCATTTACCATTCTATTACTCTTGGAAAGAGAGGAATTTAAAAAAGCATTGGTAAATGAAAATATTATTCTTTCCGAAGTTATTGCGGAAAATTGTTCTGCACCAATTGTTTTTCGTGATGAAAATGCGGCAGAAGAAACTCTATCTTCTCTCGCGAAACATCCTCATATTAAATATGCTTGTATATATGAAAAGAAAACTTATAAAAAAGGTATCTTTGCAGAATATAGGACACCAGAAATGTCAGATATAATTTCAGAAAAATCTCTGAAAAAAAAGATAAGTTTTACAGATGCATATTTGGATATTACAACAAATATTAAAGTTAAAAATGTAAAAGTTGGAACTCTATTTATCAGAAGTGATTTAAAACAGCTTAAAGATAGAATTCGCGGTTATACAGTTAGTATTTTTACAGTTTTTCCTATTGCACTTCTTCTAGTTTTGATTTTTTCTTATATCCTTCAAAAAATGATATCTCATCCTATTTTAAAACTTGCAGATACTGCAGGAAAAGTATCTGAAGAGAATGATTATTCCATACGTCATGAAAAAACAGGAAATGATGAAATTGGACAACTGGTCGATGTTTTTAACCAGATGCTTGAGGAAATTCAAAAAAAAGATGACAATCTAAGAAAAGCACATGATAAACTCGAAGAACGAGTCGTAGAAAGGACACTCGCATTAGCCGAAGAAGTAGAAATACGTAAAAAAGCACAGTTTATAGCAGAAAACGCAAATCGTGCAAAAAGTGATTTTCTTGCAAATATGAGTCACGAGATTCGCACTCCAATGAATGGAGTAATAGGAAGTGCAAAACTACTTTCAGAAAGTGAACTGTCTGACGCACAACAAGAATATATAGGAATGATTATGTCTTCTTCAAAAGCATTCTTGCATGTGATAAATGATATACTGGACTTTTCAAAAATAGAAGCGAATAAGCTTATCCTAGAAGAAAAAAGATTTTGTCCATCAGAATTGATAGAAGATATAATGCAAACAATGTCTGTAGGAGTCCATGGCAAAGGGGTTGAATTAGTATGTGATATAGATCCTTCACTATTTGAAGAATATTTTGGTGATCCTGGTCGTATTCGTCAAATTTTAATCAACCTCATTGGGAATGCTATTAAATTTACAGAGAAGGGAGAAGTTCTCTTACGAGCTTTTGTAGAAGCTTCCTCAGAAAAAAAGTTAAGAAAAATTGTGAAATTTGAAGTAAAAGATACTGGTATCGGCATTGAAGATAAGAAACTTGAAGCAATTTTTCAACCATTTTTACAGGCAGATACATCTTCTACTCGTGAGTTTGGAGGCACGGGACTGGGACTGACTATTTCTAAAAAACTTATAGAACAGATGGGGGGAGAAATACATGTCAGTAGCCAAAGAGGAAAGGGAACTACATTCTCATTCTATATAAAAATACTCCAAAGCAAAGATCTTATTAACCTCATGCAAGAATACTCAGGTATCTTAAATGGAAAAAAAATATGTCTCGCTGTAAAAAATAAAGAAATGATGAGGATTCTTTCGGAAAAATATTTAACTATTACTAAATGTTTTATTCAAAAAGCTCATAATGTTACTGAATTAATTGAAACTATAACAAAAAAAGATAAAACTCCCCCAGACTGCTTGATACTGGATTCAGATTTTTGTGATACAAATAATAAATTACAAGAAATCCTGATCAGGATCTATCAACAAAAACCGATTATCTTGCTAACTAAAATAGTTCCTCTCTCAGGAACAATTGGTTTTGAAATAAATGAGTGGAAAAAAGAGATTGAAAATCTCCATAGAATCTTAAAACCACCAAAGAAAATCCTCTTTTTGGAAAAAATGAAGACTATTTTTGATGATACAAAAAAAAGAAAACCTAAAACATCTCTCTCAAAAGAAAAAAAGAAAACAGAAAGACATATTCATTTTTTGCTTGTTGAAGACAATAAAATAAATCAAAAAGTGGCAAAAATGATTATAGAAAGAGGAGGACATTCGGTAGATCTTGCAGAAAACGGAGAAAAAGCTCTCAAAATGCACGAAAAGAAAAAATATGACATAATTCTTATGGATGTTCAAATGCCGGTTATGGATGGACTTCAAGCTGCATTAAAAATAAGAGAAAAAGAAAAGAAAAATGAACATGTCCCTATTGTTGCACTTACGGCTCATGCACTAAAGGGAGATAAAGAAAAATGTATTGAGGCAGGAATGGATGATTATTTAAGTAAACCCATACAACAAAATTTGCTATGGAAAATGGTCGATAAAGTAATATAAAATCGTACAAAATGCAAGTAGCGTAGGCATTCCTGCCTGCGAAATGCAAGTAGCGTAGGCATTCCTGCCTGCGAGAAAATGTTATTTGAGCTTGACAGGCAAGAATGCCTATCCTGCTTTTTGCTCAAATAATATTTTCTCACGCATTTAGTACAACCCTAAAGCCAAATAATAAAAAAGGAGAAAAAATGAGGAAAATTAAAAAAACTTTACATCGTATGTCCATTTTTTGTCTTGTAATCTTTTTGTCTATAACATGCTTAAATATTAATGCTCAGGAAGACTTATTATCTATGAGCATGGAAGAATTAATGAATATCAAAGTAACAACAGTTTCAAGAACCACTGAATCAGTAATGAACTCTCCGGCTGCTATATATGTAATTACAAATGAAGAGATAAAGCGTTCACCCGCACAGTCGATACCAGAACTGCTGAGAATGGTGCCAGGTCTTCATGTATCTAGGATAGAAGCCAACAAATGGGCAGTTACAACACGTGGATTTAATGGTCGTTTTGCCAGACATATGCTCGTAATGATAGACGGCAAAACTATTTATACCCCCCTCTTTTCCGGTGTTTTCTGGGAGAATTACAATCTTTTTCTTCAAGATATAGAAAGGATTGAAGTTTTGCGTGGATCTGGAGGAACTATGTGGGGAGCAAACGCTGTGAATGGAGTAATTAATATTATTACAAAAAAAGCAGAAGAAACCAAAGGGTATCTTCTTTCCGCAGGAATTGGAACAGAATTAGAAAATTCATATAACGCAAGATATGGGAGTTCTATTTCTGAAAACCTCTCCTATAGAATATACGGAAAAGGTTTTGAACAGGATTCAGGGAAAATTAATGATTCGAATGATGATGGTGATGATGACTGGCACTCAAAACGCATGGGATTTCGCATGGACTGGGATCCCGTTGAGAGCGATTCATTGTCTCTAAGTGGAGATTATTATGACGGTAGATTCTCACAAAAATTACTTTTTCCATTAAATATTATTGATGATGCCACATTTTCAGGAGGAAATATTTCTTTCTCATGGGAGAAAATATTAAACGAAGACTCTAAACTAAATCTTAATTTATTTTATACCAGAGAAGAAAGAGCTGAGGCTCTTTTTGAAGAAAAACGTGATACCGGTGAAATAGATTTTCAACATTCCTTAAAATTGTCAGAAAAACAAAATATTATATGGGGGCTTACATACAGATTTTCTACTGATGATATTAAAGACCGACCCCCATTCCTAACTGTTGATAATGAATCTCAAGATGACCATTTGTTCGCAGGATTTATGCAAACAACAATCTCTCTTATCCCCGATGAATTAGACCTTACTCTAGGATCAAAATTTGAACATAACGACTATAGCGGATTTGAATATTCTCCATCTGTAAGGCTTGCCTATACCCCCGACGAAACTCAATGCATTTGGGCTGCAGTCTCCAGGGCGGTAAGAACCCCTTCACGCATAGAATATGGCGCAAGATCCCAAATCCCCCCGATAACCGGCATACCGCAATCATTCCTTGTTGGGAATTCCGGCGTAGGATCAGAAAAACTCCACTCATACGAATTAGGATATAGAAAACAAATTTTTAAAAATCTTTCCTTGGATATTACCACATTCTATAATCAATACCATGATTTGCAATCTCTTGAAACAAGTGTAGATTTTCCAAACTTCCGGACTCTTACTAACGTTGACAATCAGATGTCAGGAGAAGCATACGGAACAGAGTTGAGTATCCAATGTAGACTCCTGGATTGGTGGCGCCTTAAATTCTCCTATGCATATATGCAAATGTGTCTGCATCCGGATAGTGGAAGTAATGATAATTTTACAGAACTTTTTGAAAATGATATACCTAGTAATACAGCAAATATTATTTCTGAAATGGATCTTTATGGAAATACTCAATTAAATATTTTCCTTAATTATGTTGATGAAATAGATGAGATACAGGGGATAGACATTGATAATTATATTAATCTTGATATCAAATTGGCTTGGAAGCCAACAGAAAATCTTGAGATTTCTCTTACCGGATATAATTTACTTGATAAATCTCGTTATGAATATGGTCCCTCATTACTTATGTTAACTGAACCAACTGAAGTAGAAAGAAGTGTCTTTTTGCAGTTAACATGGGAAATGTGAACTTTTTAGTACATCTTATATCTGAAGTCTTCACATATAATATTTTTTGTCATATTCAAGATGATACGAACCCATCTAAAAAAACTTTTATTATTCTGTGAATATGACTTTTTAAAAGGAAATATATAATTACATTAAATTTTTAATAATAATAATAAATTTTCCTTTAAAAATGATTGATCCTGTAGCGTTAAAACTCGGACCGTTAACGATATACTGGTATGGAGTAATGGTTGCAACTGCATTTGCAAGTGGCTTATACCTAATTCGTCTGCGTGTTCAAAATAAAAAAAATATTACATTTGAGCAATCCTCAGATTTGGCTATAGCCGGTTTAGTCGGAGCCATCATTGGTGCTCGCATATTTTATGTATTGACCAATTTATCTATTTATTTAAAAGATCCACTTCAGATAATAAGAATAGATAAAGGTGGACTTGTCTTTTATGGAGGAATGATAGGTGCAATTGCAGTAATTATATTTCTCTGCAAAAAACATAATTACAATATTAGAGAAATCGCCGATTTATTTACTCCATCTCTAGTTCTAGGTCAAGCTATAGGACGAATAGGTTGTCTTATTAACGGATGCTGTTTTGGCAAGGCATGTTCTAATTTTCTGGGAATTCATTATTCATCCGGTTCTCTAGCTCATCAAATACAATTGCAAAAAGGTATTATTCTTCCTACAGCCACACAGCCACTTGCCGTATATCCAACACAATTTTTTTCTACCTTATTACACCTTACACTCTTAATCTTTCTTCTCCTTGCAGATAAAAAAAAGCACAAACACGGGATAATTTTCTGCTATTATCTAATCGTATATGGAACATTTCGCTTTTTTGTAGAATTCTTAAGAGGGGATTATATCAATATGTATGGTCCATTTACAATTGCACAAATAATCTGTATGATTATTGTCCCCATTGGAACCTTCTTTTTATTTAAAATAAAACAACTTAAAACCTAAAATACAAAGAGATTAAAATGATTAAACCTGATATTACCCTTGAAAATCTTGATAAAATTTTTCCAGAAAATTACACAAAAAAACAATTAGCCACAGCAAAAACCTCCTTCCTTAAAAAATTATCTCTTAAAATGCATCGTTTTTATGCAGGAAAAATAATGACTGTCCCAAAAGCAGGTTTATACGGATTCAATTGGTTCAATCTATGGTATACACCCGGTGTATCAAGTATTTCAACAACAATACGCGACAACTATGATTCATCTTTTGAGCTTACCAGCCGTGGAAATACGGTGGCTATCGTTAGCGATTCCACACGCGTTCTCGGAGATGGAGACTGTACGCCTCCAGGAGGTCTTGGAGTAATGGAAGGCAAAGCCTATCTTATGAAATATCTAGGTGGAGTTGATGCAGTACCATTATGTATAGATAGCAAAGACGAAAATGGAAACCATTCACCAGAAAAAATCATTGATTTTGTAAAAATGGTCCAACATAGTTTTGGAGCAATCAATCTTGAGGATATTTCACAACCGAACTGTTACAAAGTACTTGATACCTTAAGAGAAGAATGCAAGATTCCTGTGTGGCACGATGATGCACAGGGAACTGCATGTGTAGTACTGGCAGCACTATTGAATGCAATCAAGGTTGCCGATAAAAAAATAGAAGACATTAAAATTGTTATGCTTGGTGCGGGAGCAGCTAACACAACTATAGCCAGACTAATAATTCACTCCGGTGCTAATCCTGCAAATATCGTAATGTTTGACAGCAAAAGTAGTCTTCATAAAGACCGTGCAGATATTCAAAATGATAAAAAACGACATTATAGAAAATGGGAACTCTGCCAAAGGACTAACCCAAATAAAATTACTAAAATTGAAGAAGCAGCAAATGCAGCAGATGTACTCATTGCACTTTCAAAACCCGATCCTGATTTTGTAAAACCAACCTGGATAAAATCAATGGCAGAAAAAGCAATCGTCTTTGCCTGCGCCAACCCTGTCCCAGAAATATATCCATCAGAAGCAAAAAAAGCCGGCGCATATATCGTTGCCACAGGACGCGGAGACTTTCCAAACCAGGCAAATAATTCCATAGCATTTCCAGGCATACTAAAAGGCGCCTTAATCGTAAAAGCTTCAAAAATAACTGATAATATGGCAGTAAAAGCAGCAGAAACTATTGCAGAATTTGCCGAAGAAATGGGTATCAGTCCAGACTTTATTATTCCCAAAATGACTGATAGAGGAGTTTTTCCTAAGGTCGCAGCAGAAGTAGCAGCACAGGCAATTACTGATGGAGTTGCAAGAAACCCACTTGACAAAGATGAAGTTTATAAAATAGCAGATAAAGATATTAAAGAAGTAGAGCAATTAACAAAAAAACTCATGGAAGACGGTTTTATCAAAAAAGCACCACTCAATCTACTGCAGGAAGCACTTGATGAAACAATGTCTACGTAGTGCGTATTGCGTAGGACGAAATACGCAATACGAAATACGAAATACGAAACACGCACTACACAAGACTCTTCAATCCAATTGTTTCAAGTAATTCTTGACGAGTATATGGTTTAACGAGTATTCCCGTAAAATCAAGCTTTTTATATTCTTTCATTGCATCACTGTTAGAATATCCGCTTGATAAATAAACAATAGCGTTAGTATCTAACTTTTTTATTGCTTTCATCGTTGCAATCCCGCCTAAACTACCAGGAATAGATAAATCTAAAATTACAATGTCATACGCAGTTTCTGAATTTAGATGCTTTCTATAACTCTGAATCGCATCTTTCCCGAGTTGAAAACAATCTACATCACAACCAATTGGAGAAAGAATTGCATCCAATAAATTCAGAATAGCTTTTTCATCATCCAAAATAAGGATTCTTTTTTTTGGAGCTTCTTTTGCTTCCAAATTAACTCCTGATTTTTCAGGAGCTTCTGTCGGGAGAAAAATAGTAAAAGTTGTCCCTTTGCCATCTTCTGACTGAACTTCTATGTATCCCTGGTGTTTTGCTATAACAGAATATGTAATAGACAATCCAATTCCTGTACGAGTTATTTCTGTCGTAAAAAATGGATCAAAAATGCGTTTTTGATTCTCTCCTAAGATTCCTGTTCCATTATCAGATATATCAATTTTTATATAATCAGTGTCTTGACAGCCATTAAATGCAGAAGGATCCAAGCTTACTTTTTTCATTTCTATTGAGAGCTTTCCCTGCGTATGGACCATTGCATCTTTTGCATTTATAAGCATATTGTCTATCGCCTGAATCATTTTATCTTTGTCAATATTTGCATACAGAGGCTCCTGAAGAGTTAATTCTTTTTCAATGCCTGTATTATGCAAAACAAATTCTACCTCACTTTTTATCATTTCTGACAATTCTACCGATTCTCTTTTAGATATCCCTCCCTTGGAAAAAG
>JAYEIY010000072.1:0-3032 GCA_034660375.1 Verrucomicrobiota bacterium | reverse complement strand
CATTGTTGGATTTCAGGAAAAGCCAAAAGATCCGGAACCGATGCCTGACAATCCAGATATGTGTCTAGTTTCAATGGGAAATTATATATTCAGTTCCGACTCTCTTGTATCTGAACTCAAAAATGATGCAAATGCAGATACAGCACATGATTTCGGGAAAAACATTCTTCCTGCATTGGTTGAATCTAAGAAATTATTTGCTTATAATTTTTACAGAAATAAAATTCTTGGGGATAATACTCCCGGTCAGAATTATTGGAAAGATGTGGGAACCTTACAAGCATACTATGAATGCAACATAGATCTTAGAGCTGCAAATCCACAGCTGGATTTGTACAATAAATCCTGGCCTATATATAGCTATCATGTTCCACGACCACCAGCTAAATTCATACATAATGAAGAAGTTTCACCAAATGGCCGTGCCAGAATTGGAAAAGCAATCAATTCATTAGTCAGTAATGGATGTATCATTTCTGGAAGTACAGTTACCGATTCGATTCTAAGTTCAGATGTAGTGATCCACAGTTACTCTACTATTTCAGAGAGTGTTTTCCTGGAAGATGTTGAAATTAAAGAAAACTGTTCAATTAGAAATACTATTATAGATAAACATACTGTTATTCCTTGCAATACAATGATAGGATATGATAGAAAAGAAGATGAAAAACGTTATCACGTTGTTGATTTACCACAAGGCAAATGGCTTACTGTACTGGGTAAGAAAGGAACTCCCAAAGAATTGTCAAGTCATATTACTCATATAGAAATGGAGACAGAGTTAAAGTCGTTGACCGTTAAAACCGTTGATCGTTAAAAACGTTGACCATTAAAAGTCGTTGACTATTGCAGTTGCGGAGATACGTATTCGGTAAAACACGTAAAAGCTCCATCTTTGAAAAATACAGTTAGAGTTCACAGCTTTAGCGTAACCGAAAATGTCTTATTTTCAGGCTAAAGCTGTGAACTCTGATGTGTGTAAGACCGTGCTTTACTGAATATGTAATAATTTTATTTTAAGGATACTTTTTGTTACAAAAAATATATAAAAACATAAAATGTCAAAAATCGAAAATTTCATAAAAGAACGAAATGCCTGCCTTTTGTCAGATGAACTCCTTTTAAAACAATGCAAATGGGACTTTTTCAGATCTACCGGAAAAGGTGGTCAGAAAAAGAACAAGACAGACTCTGCGGCAAGGATTACACATATACCGACTGAGATTTCTACGACTGCAGGCAATAGTCGTTCAAAAAAAGAAAATCAGCTTAAAGCTCTTCGTAGTTTAAAATTGCAAATTGCCTTCAATATCAGAAAAATCCCCCCCTCAATTTGGAAAGGTTCACTAAATCTCAATCCTTCCAATCCAAAATATCCCCTCATGGTTGCATCTGTTTTTGACTGTCTTGCTACCAGCGACTTTGCAGTTGGAAAAGCAGCACTTATACTTAATATTTCTACAGGGCAGTTAATTAAATTTTTGAAAAAGAATACTCAGATTTGGCAAGAAGTTAATGAAAAAAGGAAGTTGTTAAACTTGAAAGCGTTGATTTAGCCCCTGCTAGAAAAGGTTTTTTAAAAGCCAAAAACATTTTCACACAGGCTCTGCATGAGTTTAAAATCAGAGATTTTAAACTTTATTTAAAATGAATACGGACTAGTTAATAATGATTTTAAGTATTATTTGTTCAAAAATAACTGCAAACAGAAATAAACAGTGTGCGAAAAATCTTCGAGCGAAGCGAAAAAGATTTTTGGTGCGCTGTTTATTTAGAGTGAGTTAGCTAGGATACTAGTTCTTAGGTATTCAGAATCGAAAGGCTTTGTTATGTAATCACATGCACCATTTTCGAGACATTTTTTTGCTACTTCAATATCATCGTGCCCCGTAATCATTATGATTGGAACAGAAGGAGCATATTTTTTGATAGATTTAAGCGCAGCTACTCCATTTAACTCCGGTAATACAATATCCAACAAGATTAGATGAAGTTTTTTAGTTCTAGTTACAACCATTCCTTCTTCTGCGCTATATGCAGAAATTGGAATCATTTTATTGGTAATCAGAAAAACTGATAAAAGTTTAACTATATTTTTGTCATCGTCTATAATCAAGACTGTTTTTTTTTCATCAATTTTATCTTTTTTATATAAATTCATCTTTAAAAAGAGGTTATGTATTTTTCTGTCAGGTTATCATCTACAATAGCATGCTTAATATATAATGCCGGAGCTTCTCTGAGATTAATTCTTTCTGGTGGATTTATAGAATGTCCTTCATAATCCAGGATTTTTAAAATAACAGGACGCATTATATAATTATTATTAATACCCACAATCTTTGCTTTTTCTTTTGAATTAAGTTCTACAAAGGTTCCAAGTGGATATATGGATAACTTATTGAAGAATAATTTGACTATATCATGGTTAAAATAATCCTGCATCTCATCCTTCATTTTTTTCATTGCATCAATCGGTGAATATCTTTTTCCGTAAGTTTTTTGATGGGTCAGCATTTCAAAGGTATTGCAAACACGTATAATCATAGCATACTGTTGAGTTATTTCCTCAGTATCTCCTATATCACCTGCATTATATTGAGATACATAATGTATAAGTTTGTTGAGAGAGGATACATCAAAATCTAAGATCTTTATTTTATCAAAAAAGGCTGGGGACCCAACTTCATATTCCTTGATTTGTTCTTTATTATTTACACTTTCGGATAAATGCTCCAAATATTTTTTGGGAGCATTGAGAAGACCGAGATTGTGCAATAGAGATGCAATTCCAATATAAGTTAACCTTTCTTCCGGAATACCAAGATCTATAGAAATTTTTAGTGCGTAAATAGTAACGTTAAGACTATGTATAAAGATGGGAGCCAGATAGTGATAAAGTTTCTTCCCAAATTCTTCCTTGGATAAAATCAAACCTCCCCTTGGACCTCTTAAAGTTTTTTGAGTAGTTGTAGTAACAATATCAGCATGTGGGAATGGTCGTGGATGAACCCCAGCTACAATCAAACCTG
>JAYEIY010000071.1:0-3040 GCA_034660375.1 Verrucomicrobiota bacterium | reverse complement strand
TTTCACGGAAAAAAAGTCGCTTTTAGAGAAAATAGCCCCCTATATTACGAGGTTTCAAGGGTCTGATAAAGAGTATAAAGAATATAAAGATATAAATAAAGATATAAACTACTAAAAAGAAAGAGATTTGATACTCCACCTCATTTATGGGGTGGAGTATCAATTGTATTACCGACAGGTTGCGTAAGGTGTCTCTCAAAACAGAGGTGAAAAATAGCTATTATCTCTGATACACGGTTACGACGTCCTCCCTATTGTGTCCAAGCTCTTGACTAATTTCTTGTGGACTTGCACCTTGTTCTGCTCTATTATGCACGTAGGTATGCCTTAGCCCATGAGTTCCATTATATTTATTTCCAACTCTTTCTATGGCTACTTTTAAATCTCGGCTATATGTCTTGCTGTTAATGGCATATATTCCATCTTTGCTTTTCTGTTGGATTTCTTTTACTAGGTCTGGCTTTAGTTCTCTCGTACTCCATTTTCCGCCTTTTTCTTGAAAGCTTAGAGTGTTTCCTTTGATTTGTTTTTCAATATTGATATGAGTTGCTGCACCAGCTCGTAAACCGTAATCTCTTTGTAGTTCAAAAGCAGGCTTGCTTCTTTCTGCTACTACAACACGCTCTAAGTTGCGATATGCTCTTGTTTCAAGCTGAGGCTTGCTTAGGGTCTCTTTGAATTGACTTCGTGCTTCCTTGACCTCTTCTCGTGTGATATTTAATTGTTCATGGACCTTGTTTATTTCGCTCAAATAGTTTGAAGCGGTGTTGTAGCTAATATCTTTTTTGTTTATCCAGTCTTTTACGATTTCTGCATTAAT
Source organism: Verrucomicrobiota bacterium (assembly GCA_034660375.1). Lineage (GTDB taxonomy): Bacteria > Verrucomicrobiota > Lentisphaeria > UBA2565 > JAYEIY01 > JAYEIY01. The sequence goes on along the minus strand of JAYEIY010000071.1, from coordinate 2,220 downwards.
CTGGCTCATGTCTTTAATTCCATGCTCTGACTTTGCAAACTTCCCCAGATTGGTTAAGTCTGCTCTAGCGTTGTCAAGGCTCTTATAGCTATGAAATTCATTTGATACTTTTTGCCCACTTTCCACACTTTTTATACCGCTATTTTCTCTCGCTTCTTTTTTGCTTTCTCTGATGCCGTTGTGTCTTTGAAGTATGTCGTTGACTTGTTTGCCGATTGATGGAAATCTAGCCATTTTCGACTACTAATTCGCATTTCGATAATACCTTGTTCATCTTTGCTGATAGCCTCATACAGTCAAATTTATGGTAATACACACGTTGATCCCCACGATAAAAGTTGATTCTCAAATGCTCAGTTTTATCTTTTTGACTTGACACTATTTTGGCGTTAAAGTTTTCAAATTTATACTCTTTTCTTAGTTCAAGTTTTTTGTTGGAATAGGCCTTTAATATCTCAATTAAATCAATAAAATAAAATAGATTTTCAGTGACAATATTTCTTTTGTAGTAGAGACCAGCAAATTGTGTCACTTCTTTTGATTTATGTTTTTTTACAAATTCTCCTGGGCGACCTAGTTTTATCTTGGTTGGTGCAAAATAAGTTTCATTCAGCTGAAGATTGATTTGCTCTGTGGCAATTGTATATCCGTCAAATTCAAATGTCATTTTTTTCCTTTATTTTTTCTTCTTAAAATTGCATATACTCTGTTTATTTCTTCATTCTGCTTCTCAAAAATTCCTCTTTGCTTATTAAGATTTTCATAGAGATATTGTTGATTGGATTTTATAGTTTTGATATTTTCATTCAACTCTTTTAGCTCCATCAAAAGAGTTGCTTTTGAACTTTCAATTGCTATTTTTGAATTTCTGCCAAGCTCTCGATTAAAATTTTCCAAGTGCTGTTTTGTGAAATTTGAAATTTCATTTTTTATCGTTTTATCATTTTTTTGTCTTGATAGTATGAGATAAATTGCGAGAATATTTCCAAGAACTGCACTTAGAATTCCGATGTAAATCAATGTCATTTCATGCCTCTTTTGATTTTTAAATCTTTGATAATGTTTCTGATTGTCGAGTCTGAAAGTGTCACTTTCAGACTTGTTCGAACTAATCTGAAGTTAATATTTTTTGCTATTTCAGATATTGATTTTCCCTCAAGATGCATTTCCAAAATCAAATGCTGAAATCTATGTTTAGCTAATTTTTTCCGATAGTTTACGCTTTCATTCATCTCACAATTTTAGCAGAAAATTATGAAAAGTAAAAATCTAGGATAAAGCCCTTATTATATGAGCAGTTAGCCTCCGTTAGGTGGTCACGCTTAGTGTCCACCTGACGGAGGTGGATTTGGAAAAATGATTAAATATATGCTATAATGTCAGTTCATATTTTTTTATTTTTTTAACCTTTTGGTTGTTGTGCTTTTGCTATTTCTTCGTCTATTTAGACGTGGGACAAAAGACAATTACAGCTGGTGCGAGCTTAATAAGTTCGAGTTTGTGAGCGAAAAGCTATCCGAACGAGAACTTTACAAGTCCACTTCCTGGAGACCCGCGACCTCTTAATGCGTCGTCCTTTTTTTCTATGGTTTGGGGTAATTAAACCTTTGAGATCGCGACCTTCTTAATGCGTCGTCCTTTTTTTCTATGGTTTGGGGTAATTAAACCTTGTGAATAATTAATTAAACATTTTTTTGTTGAGGACTGATCGTCCGTGCGTTGTCTAATTAGATGACAATTTGATTGGAGTAGGTAAGCTTCGCAATATTTGCAAATTTACAAAAGTTAGTCTTCTTGAAAAAGACTTGAGTTTACTTAACATTTTATGATTTTACATATATTTTTAGTTTTTTGTTTTCCATTAAAGAGTTATTTTGCTCCACTTTTCATCGTTCTTCTTTACGATTTTTGCGTGCAATTTTTGAGCTTTGAAATACTTTTGCTCATCTTTTATTTTCATAGATAGAGTCATGTATTTTCTTACTATCAGTAGCCTATTCATTTTCTTTTCTCCTATTTAATGATTTTGGATAGCTCTTTCATGCTTATCTTATTATTCTCTTTTGCTCGTTCAAACATACTCTTTTCTTTATTGACACTCTTGGTCTCTTGAACTTTCTTTGGCTCGATATATTTTTGATAGAACTCTATAAGCTCCTCAATACTCTCAAACTCTAATTTCATTGTTTTTCTCCATACTCTTTATCAAACTTAAATTTT
>JAYEIY010000070.1:0-14737 GCA_034660375.1 Verrucomicrobiota bacterium | reverse complement strand
CACATAGAAGCTATTTGTCATGCTTTAGAGGGTATTTTTTCAAGACAAGTTAAGAAAAAGGATAACTGTTTGTATCTCAGTGGTTTGGAATCTCTCTGTGTAAGTGATGAAAGCAATTTTATCAATATTGGAGAACGTACAAATGTCGCCGGATCCAGAATGTTTGCAAGATTGATAAAAGAAAAAAAATATGATGAGGCGGTTAAAATTGCTCAGAATCAAATTAATAATGGTGCCACAATCATTGACATAAATATGGATGAGGCAATGATTGATTCTCAGGAGGCAATGGTACATTTCCTGCATTTGCTTGCTTCAGAACCGGATATTGCAAGGGTTCCTATTATGATTGATTCATCAGACTTTTCTGTTATTGAGTCAGGATTGAAATGTTTACAGGGAAAGGGGATTGTTAATTCTATAAGTCTGAAGGAAGGGGAAGAAAAATTTATTGAGCAGGCGTTAACTGTTAAGCGTTATGGTGCAGCGGTTGTTATTATGGCATTTGATGAGCGTGGTCAAGCAGAAACTGTGGACAGAAAGGTTGATATATGCAGACGGTCGCACGATATTCTTGTTAATCAGGTAGGCTATGAGCCTGAGAATATTATTTTTGATCCCAATATTTTTGCAGTAGCTACGGGTATAAAAGAGCATAATCGCTATGCGATTGATTTTATTGAAGCGGTCAGGACAATAAAAGAAGAATTTCCTCATTGTAGCATAAGTGGCGGAATAAGTAATGTTTCTTTTTCCTTCAGAGGAAATAATACGGTGCGTGAGGCAATACATTCGGTGTTTTTATATCATGCTGTGAATGTTGGGCTGAATATGGGAATTGTTAATGCTGGACAGCTTGCGATATACGAAGAGATCGATGAAAAATTGAAAAATGCTGTAGAAAATGTGGTTATGAATACCTCTGATACAGCTGCTGATGAGCTTCTTGAAATTGCAGAGAATGTACGGGATTCAGGAAAGAAAAAACGTGTTGATGATGAATGGAGAAAGTCTGAATTATCTGAAAGAATAAAACATGCTTTGCTGAAGGGAATTACTGATTATCTTTCGGAGGATGTTAATGAGGCTTTGGATACATTTTCTCATCCTGTTGATATTATTGAAGGTCCGCTGATGGACGGGATGAATGCGGTTGGAGATTTGTTTGGAGAAGGAAAGATGTTTCTTCCACAGGTTGTGAAAAGTGCTCGTGTAATGAAAGAGGCTGTTGCAATACTTACCCCTGAAATAGAAAAAGCGAATAGGGAAGGGGGGGGTGACAGAGAGCATAGGCAGATAAAGGTTGTACTCGCAACTGTAAAAGGTGATGTTCATGATATTGGTAAAAATATTCTAGGTATTGTTTTAAAATGTAATAATTGCAAGATTGTAGATCTCGGGACTATGGTTCCTTCCGCAAAAATACTTGAAGCGACACGTGAAGAAAATGCAGATGTAATAGGTTTAAGCGGACTGATTACTCCCTCATTAAAAGAAATGGTTAGAATTGCTTCTGAAATGAGTAAAGAGAATTTTTCTGTTCCATTATTGATTGGCGGAGCAACAACGTCAGAAATTCATACTGCTGTAAAGATTGCTCCGAATTACAACGGAGCAACTGTGTATGTCCCCGATGCTTCCAGAAGTATTGCAATAATAAATAATCTTCTGAATTCAGAAAAATCCACTGATTTTAAATTAAAAATAAAGCAGCATTATAATGATCTGAAAACAAAACACGATGAAAAACATAAAAAAATAAAGTTGTTTTCTCTTGCCGATGCTGAAAAAAAATCAGTCAAAACCAATTGGAAACAGGATAAAGTACCAGTTCCATCATTCCTGGGAACAAGAAAATTTACAGATTTTTCGGTTAATGAAATAATAAAATATATCAATTGGAAAATGTTCCTGCGTGCCTGGGAAATAAGCCCAGCTGCCGAAAACTTGAAAAATATCTCTGCAACTGAACAAATAAATACACTCCTTAAAGATGCAAAAAATCTGCTGGACTATGCTATAAAAAATGACTTTATAGATATTAATGCGGTAGTATCATTTTTTAGAGCGGCATCAAAAGGAAATGATATTGTTGTCTTTTCGGATATGCAATCGGATGAAATTAAGGGAAGATTTCATTTTCTTCGACAGCAGCAGGAAAAGTCTAATTTATCGGTGCCATGCTACTGTCTTTCTGACTATATAGCACCTCTTTCTTCTGGGATTGTCGATTATATTGGAGGATTTGCACTCACCGCAGAACTCTCAGAAAAGAGCTTTTCTGCGGACTCCGCAAAATACGATTCTGATTACGGGAAAATTATGATAAAATTGGTTTCTGACCGTCTTGCGGAAGGCTTTGCTGAATATCTTCACTTGCGAGTTCGGAGGAAACTGTGGGGGTATGCGCCTGGCGAAGAAATATCAGACAAAGAGATTTTGCGTGCTGCTTATAGAGGAATCCGTCCGGCAATTGGCTATCCGTCTTATCCTGATCACTCAGAAAAACAAATATTATGGGATTTAATGAATGTGGAAAAGAATACAGGAATAACACTTACGGAGAATTATATGATGATGCCGTCCTCATCGGTATGCGGACTATATTTCTCTCATCCTAAATCCAAGTATTTTAGTTTGGGGAAATTGTCTGATGAACAGATCTCTGATTACGCAAAACGAAAGGGTCTTTCTGTTGAAGATGCTAGAAAATTTCTCTAGGGGAATGGGAGTAATGGGAGTAATGGGAGTAATGGGAGTAATGGGAGTAATGGGAGTACTAAAAAACATAACTCCCATAAGCCAAACCTAAACCTAAACCTAAACCCAAACCTAAAACTAAAACCAAAACCAAAGCCAAAGCCAAAGCAAAGCCAAAAAAAAAACTAAACCTAAAAAAAATAACATTATGTCAGACGGATTCTTACCAAAAAAAGGAAATTATAGGCAACTGCTTTCATATCAGAAATCCTTAATTATTTATGATTGCACTTATATTTTTTGTGAATGATTTTTTCATAAATTCAACCGCAATATAGATCAAATGGTTCAAGCAGCTCGTTCTGGTAAACAAAATATCATTGAAGGTTCAAAAGCAGCCATAACATCGACTGAAACAGAATTAAAATTAACAAATGTTGCACGAGCAAGTTTAGATGAATTATTAGAAGATTATCATGATTATTTGAGAGTAAGCAAACTTGTTCTTTGGGATAAAAATTGCGATGAGGCAAGCTATGTCAGGAAGTTAAGTTCAGGGAAGATTGCTGTTCCAAAAAGTATAATAAAAGACAATAATAACTCGCATAGTTTGTCAGAAGTACATCGGGCATTTATATTTTTCATTGAAAATAAACCCGCAAATGTCTGTGCTAATATTATGATTTGCTTAATTAATCAGTGTAATTTTTTATTAGATCGACAAATCAAACATCAGGAAGAAAATTTTGTAAAAAATGGAGGGCTTCGAGAAACAATGTTTAAAGCCAGGTTAAACTATAGGAATAGTAAAAAATAAAAATGCCTAAATTCTGGAGAAATTATAGTTTTATTTTGGATTTTAAACGCATTTTTTGCTTGTGCTTGTTTATGATGATAATGCTATGAGATGTATTTTAGATATTGCAATGAGTTGAATTATTGCTACATTACTTGCAAGACGCTGAAAAAATGTGTTGAGGAAATGTTTTAATAAGAAATAAATAAAAAGCAGCATAATAAAAGTGAGGGAAAAGTGGATTTAATAGAAAAAAAATATCTGTTTGTTTTTATATTATTTTTTAGTTTTGCAGTAATTGGATTTTCGGAGAAGAATTCTTATTTATTAAAAACTGCGGAAAATAAGAAGGAAAAACTGGAAAAACAATTAGTGGAAAAACGGGTAGAATTGATAAAAGACAATAAGGATTTGGCATATCTTAACAGACGCATCATGAAGCTTTACAAAAAAATGGCAAAAATTATGTCGGAAAATCTGGAAATTAAAACAATGGAAAAATCTATTACAGATTTAGAAAAAAAAATAGATAATTTTAAAAAGCCTAAGAAAAAAATAGAGCAAATTGATGAAGCAAAGAAAACGCTTGAAAAAAAAACAGAAGATGAGGTGAAATAAAATGAGTATTAAACATTATCCAAATGTAGTGATTGTAGGACGTCCGAATGTAGGAAAATCGTCCCTTTTTAATAGGATTATTGGTCGTCGTGCCGCAATTGTGATGAGAGAAAGCGGTACAACAAGAGATAGATTATGCATGCAGAGTGTCTGGAATCATCGGCATTTTATGCTTTATGATACTGGAGGAATGAGCTTGATGCATGATGAAACAGGTGATCTTTCTTCATTTGATGTTCGTATTCGTGAACAGTTGTTTGCAGCGTTTGAGGATGCGGATGCAATTATTTTTGTAGTAGATGGAATGCAGGGACGTACAAGTATGGATGATGAAGTTGCCACTTTCATTAATGGGACACGATTCAGAGATAAAACAGTTTTGGCTGTAAATAAATGTGATAATGATACGATAGAACACAATCTCTATGATTTTTCTGTTATGGGTTTCAAACAGATGGTTCCCATTTCATGCGAACATAACAGAAATATTGATGATTTACTTGATATGGTTGTGGCTGATTTTGAAGATAAGACTGTTCCTGAATCTGCAGATCTTAAAGTGGCGATTGTAGGACGTCCGAATGTTGGAAAATCCTCTGTGACTAATCGGCTACTTGGAGATGAAAGGGTAATTGTAAGTGATGAGCCTGGAACGACAAGGGATGCTGTGGATGTTTCTTTTACAGTTACAAATGATGAAGAAGAAATTCATGTTCAATTGATAGATACGGCTGGAATTCGATCTAAAAGAAAACATAAAACTGTTGTTGAAACATTCAGTGTTATGAGGGCTGAGATTGCAATAAGAAGGGCTGATATTGTACTTGTTGTAATGGATGCGTCCGAACAGATTACGACACAGGATAAGAAAATTTGTGATACAGTTATCAAAAATGGTAAGGCATGTGTTTTACTTGTAAATAAGTGGGATTTAGTAAAAGACAGGATAAAGAAAAAAGATTTTGAAGAAGGATTTAGGAATTCATTGCGTTTTATGGATTTTGCACCTGTTATTTTCTGTTCCGCATTGCAAGGAACTAAATTGTCAGGGATAATCCCAGTGTTGATAAAAATTCGTTCTGATATTTCCACGCATTTACCAACTCCTTTAGTTAATGAGTTTTTTAAAGATATTTCTTCTAGATATCCACCCCCATCTTCGGGAGGACGTACCTTTAAAATTTATTATGCAACTATGCCGGAAATATCACCTCCGGTCTTTACTCTTTTTGTTAATGACAAGAAACTTTGTCCATCGAGTTATCTTAGTTTTATCCGCAACCGATTGTACAGTACCTTCGGTTTTACTGGACAACCTATACAATTAGTTATGCGCAACAAAGAAAGAGAATGAAAAAAAGTATTATTGATAACCTGAATTCCCCGATAATTGCGATGTCGGTTTTTCTTGCATTGTGGGGTTCATTAGCTGTGTTTAATGTTACATTTGTTAGAGAGGAGCACTACTTTTTTGCATTAAAACAGATTGTGTGGATTTTTTTTGCATTAATTATTCTTTTAATCTCTGCAAATTTGGACTCTGAATTCTATTTTAGATTTAAGTATTATTTTTTTTCTGTTTTTTTTGTCTTATTATGGGGCGTTCTCTTTTTTGGAATAGCGATAAATGGTATGCGAGGATGGTATAGTTTTGAGGGACATATTCTTATGCAGCCCAGTGAATTGTCAAAACCCATTTTTATCCTCTGCATAGCATCTTTTCTTACCTCTTCTGACTATAAAACTAAAATCTCAAAAATAAAAGAATATTTTATTTATCTGTTTATTGGCTTATTATGGATTGTTCCGGTTTTGCTACAACCTGATTATGGAACTGCTCTTGTCTATATTATTTCCTTATTCCTTTTGTACTGGTGTTTAGGAGGACGGATAAGTTTCTTAGCTATTTCAATGTTGCTTGCAGGTGTTTTTTTTATTTTTGTTGTTGCTAATGAGCCGTATGTATTAGATAGGCTTAGAGGTTTTATCAGTCCTACAGAACATTCGGCAACATCCGGCTGGCATATACTTCAATATCAGAATACTTTGGCTAGAGGGGGTTTTGTAGGTCAGGACTGGGGGGCAAATCTATGGTCTCAGGTATATTTGCCAAATCCATACAGTGATTCAATTTTTGCAAGCATTGGAGAGGCTTTAGGATTTTTAGGTCTTTTACCTATTTTTGCAGTTATTGCTGTATGGATGTCATGGGGCTTTTTAAAGGCAACTCAATTAGACGATTTAAGACGTTCGGCAGTCGTTTATGGCTTAGTGGGAATGCTTGTGATTCAGGCAATGCTTCACATCTCTGTAACTGTCGGCATTTTTCCTCCTACCGGAGTAACTCTTCCGATGTTTAGTTATGGAGGAAGTTCTCTTTCTGCAACAATGTTTTCTATAGGTATGACAGTCAGTATGTTGCGCGATGGATGCAAATATACATTAGATAGACCCTGCACGAAAAGGTTTTAAAGAGCCAAAAAGCTTTTTACACAGGCTTTGCAAGTTCAAAATAAGAGATTTTGAACTTTATTTGAGATGAATGCTGACTTCTTAATAATGATTTTAAATGTTATTTACTCAAAAAATAACTGCAAATAGACAGTGTACGAAAAGCTTTTGAGCGAAACGAAAAAGGCTTTTTGTGCAATGTCTCTTAATGATTCTGTCACTTAATGATTCTGTCAATTTCTGGTCTACGCAGTTTGATTTTTTTTTATAGAATGTCTTAATATGGTATGCCAAAGGAGTTTTCTTCCCATGAGGATGGAGAATTCCATGGGAGAGTCTCTATTTGATCGTTTTCTGTTTTAGAAATAGACATACAACCGGAAGAGACTGCAATAAGCAATACAATAAAAATAGATGTGAATAATTTTATCATTGTGGATTAAAATAAGTATAAATAAAAAATAAGGTGAATTTAAAGTTTTGTTGGCATAAAATGGTACATACTCAGTAAAGCACGTCTTGCAGGCATTATAGTTCACAGTTTTAGCGTGAAAGCAAGATATTTTTGGTCACGCTAAAGCTGTGAACTATGACTATCTGCTGTAAAATAGAGGCTTCACATGCTTTACTGAATATGTACTAAAATGTTTCCATCATCCAGTACTAATAAATGGGACAAGCCATGAATTCTATTACTTGTAGAGCCACAATTGTGACGAAACATAAAAATGAAACAACCGTTGTTAATGTAAAAAAAACTTTATTAAGCATAAATATAAACCTCAGTATTTCAAAAAATTAAAATATAAAACTGTCAATCTTCTTAAATCTTTGTTATGGGAAAATTACAGTGTCTCCAACCATTGGGGAGTACTGTTTCAAATCATGCATGATTTCTCCAACAGCAACATTCTTCATTACTTTACTTATTACCATTTTTCCAATAAATTTATCATTACGTTTGATTAAAAGTTCCCAGTTTTCCTGTACATTTTTTTCTCCAAGATTAATTATTGCAAAATCCCACGCAGGATTAACAAGAATTATGTCTCCTTCTACATTTTTATCTACATCAGCAAGTTCTTGACCACCAAATTTTTCCGTTAGTCTGTTGATCTTTTTGGTAAGAACCTCTATAACCACTTTTTGATCCGCAATCTCATCTTCTGCTTTATTCAACTCTTCTCTGGAAATCTCCAACTGGTCAATTGTTTCATCCAGCTTTATGTTAGTTTCTTCTAATTCAATTTTTGTTTTTTCCAGTTCAATTAATTTTTCATTAATCCCAGTCATGTCATTTTCAAGTGCGGTCATTGCTGTGGTGTATTCCAATTCATCTCCAATCATAGTGAAATCTGTTTCCCAATTGAATTTGGGAACATTTGTAATCGCCTGTTTCATTGTACTTACATAGGTATCTGTACGTTGTTTTAGGTTGCCAATATTTGTTCTCAAATTTTTAAGGGGTTCATCATACTTATATTCCCCTTTGACGTCCTCTCCTGTATCATTTGTTGTGAGTGTCCGTTCTTTTAGAATTCCGGCAGTGATTCTATGTTCAATAATCTTCCCGAATTCTTCAAAGTTATTTATCATGGCCTGATCTCTTTTTCTGAGCTCCTTGGCAGTTATAAGAATTTTTTCTGATACTTTTTCGTATGAGTTAGTATCCACATTTTGTATAGCAGGGAGGGGGAGATTTACTTCTTCCATCTCAAATTCTTTTCCCATGGCAATGATATTAGATGCCAGAAAATCTCTCTGAGACATGATTTCATCTACTTGTTCTTTTGCTGCATCAAGGTATTTATTCCATGATTCGAAAGATTTTGTGATGGGGTCCCTGGAATCATGATATTTTACCCATGAAAGGCTTCCGGAGTCTTTAATCTTTTGTGTTGGGTCGCCTTTTTTGAAGGTTACCATTTCCTCTCCGACATCAGTTCCGCTTTTCTCATCCAGTCGACTCGCCATATCTGTCATGGTTTCGGCCATTTTATCTGCACGATCACGTAATTCATTGCGTTGATTGAAAAGAAGAATGCTGAATACAAGTGCTGTAATAGCTAAGAGAAAAGTTAGAACATTAAGAGCTTTATTTAAACCTATCATGAATGCCTCCTAGTAAAAATGATTAATTTTTTAAGTGATAATCCCGTCTTTTCAAATAAACGGGAAAAAATTTAAAAACAATAAAAAATATGCGAGAATACACATAATTTTTAATAAACATACTTATACAACTAAATTTTTAAAGTGCAAATATTATTTTTTGGTAAAATAAAGATAATTGTTTGCTGAAGTTAATCCAAAGGTAGGCAGAAATTGCTAAATATGGGACAAAAGGAATCTCGGAATACCATTTTTTTAGTCTCAAAGAAATAAATCCTATCCCTGCTATAGCTCCCAGGATAGATGCCAACATTATTACGATAAAACAGACCTCAGGACCAAGGAATGCTCCTAGCATTCCCATAAACTTGGCATCTCCAAATCCCATTACTTCTCGAGGAATATTCCAGTGTTTAGTTGAACCGGATAAAGAATCAATGTTAGATTTTAATTGTTCTCCGTCTATAAATATAGTTTTTCCCTCATCTTTTATTTGCAGTTTTTTAAATTCCCGCGATATATCATTTAAGATTATAGTACCGTCAAACAGGATTATTGTATCTTTTTTCCGCATAAAAATATCTTCAAAATAATCTTTTTCTTCCCCAACGCATATTTGTTTTTCTGTAATTGTAAAAGTTGTTCCTTCAGCGTGCTTAGAGTGATTTTTCTTTATTCCGATTGTTCTTTTACCAATTTCAATAATTCCTGTAATTATGAGATATCCAAATGATATGCCAAGAATTGAGCTTAGTAGTGATTGAATTCTGATATTAGAGATATAATTATGGTGGAAAATTGCCTCTTGGAGATTGTTGACCATGGGCAGTATAAATTTGTTTTGTCCCTCAATAAAATTGTTGGAAGTTGTGCTTATTGAGTGAAGTTGAGGAAAAATTATAGAAGAAATTACTCCGCATGCACAGGTGAAATCTGTAACGCAATCAGGGACTATTAGATGTTCAATATCAATGGCAGAACAGATAATAAATGCAGAGATTAATATCAGTAATGGTATTATAAGATATGGACTTAAAGAATTAATATACAAATTATACCATGTTGTTGTGATAAGAAGTCCTGTTAGTATTTCAACAGCAATATAGCGAGAAGATATCTTTTGCCCGCAATTTGCACACTTTCCTCGAAGAACAATCCAGCTGATTATTGGAATATTATGGTATCCAGGAATAAGATAATCACATTCTGGACAGTGAGAAGGTGGGAAAACAATAGATTCTGAACGTGGAATCCTCCAGATACAAACATTTATAAAGCTTCCAATGCAGGCTCCTAGTATAAAAATAAAGACGCTAAGGATTTGATAATGCAATTCAGTTTGATACATTTAGTTGGGTAATTTGGTAATTGGTTAATTGGTTAATTGGTTAATTGGTTAATTGGTTAATTGGTTAATTGGTTAATTTGTTAATTTGGCAATTGATTAATTTGGTAATTGGTTAATTAAACCCTATTTAAGATGAGTACTGACTCGTTAATAATGATTTTAAGTGTTATTTGCTCAAAAAACAACTGCAAACAGGAACAGAGAGTGTACTAAAAGTCTTCGAGCTAAGCGAAAAAAACTTTTTGTGCAATGTCTAATTAGTTAATTCATAATAATGCAGAATAGAGGGCTTTTCGCATTTTTTCTTCAGGAGCTGGTTTTCCTGTCCATATTGAAAAACTTTTCATTCCTTGATAAAGTAGCATGTCTCTGCCGTCAGCAACTGAGAACCCAGCTTTTTTAGCTTCCTTTTGAAATGGAGTTTCCTTGTAAATCATATCAAATATAACTGTATTACGATTAAAGTATTTCAGGGAGAGAGGGATTTTATCATTTGAGTTGAGTCCCATGCTGGTTGCCTGAATAACTGCGTCAATCGTAGAGAATTTATTTGAGTTAATTTCATCTGAGGGATTCTCATAGTATTCTATCAGGCATTCTGGAGCATTTTTTTTAATATTCTTTGCTATTTCTTCGCATTTTGCTATGGTTCTGTTGATAATAATGATTTTTGCTACACCTTGCTCTGCAAAGTGGGTGCAGCATGCTTTTGACGCTCCTCCAGCACCAATAAAAAGAAAAGTTTTTCCTTTTAGTTTAATATTAAAATTTTTTTCTAATGCTTTTTCCAAGCCATACCCGTCAGTAGAATAGCCCTTTGTCCCATTTTTGGAGTTTACAACTGTATTTACGCTACCAGATAATTCAGCAGATATATCCAATTTGTCAACAAGAGTACTCATTGCATTTTTGTGCGGAACGGTAATGTTCCATCCCGCATATTCTTTTATGAGAACGTTTTTGTAGGTATCTTTCAGTAATTCAGGTTTGACAGGGATTAGACCATATAGTTTTTCTTCTATGCCTATTGTTTGAAATGCTGCATTTTGCATAGGGGGAGAAACAGAGTGTTTTACCGGCCAGCCAATAAGTCCGTATTTTTTCATATATAATTCAACTGATAATGTGAGAATTTTATTTTTTTACTTAAAATTATTCTTTTACAGTTATTTTCCCTTCTGCTATTTCCAAAAGAGCTATATCCAGATAGTTATTTTCATCGTCAGGAGCGATTCTGACAAGTGGTTTGTAGCGCTTTGCCAGTTCAGATGCACGTTTAGATGCTATCGTAATAATAGTTTCGGGATTTTCTATTTTTTCTTTTGCTCTTTCTAAATATTCATTTTTCATGCTTTACCTTTATGTATTTTTAGTTCTAATATTAGCTATACTTTTCACATTTTCTTGAATTTACATCTTTATAAACAAAAATCAATCTCGATTCAAAGTATTTTAGCTAGTATAAAAAATAAAATGAAAGCTGTGAACTCTGACGTGTGCAAGACGTGCTTTACTAAAGGTGTACGAGAAAAGTATTAAAAAACTTTTAGTTGTAAAATATATGAGCAAGTCTCACTGCTTTTTTCAAATTTTAAAGTAAAGTTTTCGCTTTTAACTTGGAAAGTGTAGTTTTCTTTTTAAGTTAAACTTTGTTACCAAATAAGTCCAATATAAGAAACATAATTAATTTTAACAAAATAAAAAACTATGAATAATAAAGCATATTTTGGAAAATATGGGGGTGCTTTTGTTCCGGAAACCCTTATCCCTGCGCTTGAAGAACTAGAAAAAACCTATAAAGAGCAATCTGCAAATCCGGAATTTATTGCCAAATTGAACATTTTGCTCGAAGATTATGTGGGAAGACCAACATCCCTCTACTACGCAGAACAATTAACCAAATACTGGAATGGAGCGAAAGTTTATCTAAAAAGAGAAGATCTTTGCCACACTGGAGCACATAAAATAAATAACGCTGTTGGACAGATCTTGCTTGCAAAAAAAATGGGTAAAAAACGCATCATTGCTGAAACTGGTGCAGGTCAGCATGGTGTAGCTACTGCAACTGTGGCGGCTTTAATGAATTTTGAATGTGTCATATATATGGGCGAAGTCGACATAGAAAGACAGGCTCCTAATGTTCATAGAATGAAACTTCTTGGTGCCGAAGTCAGGCCCGTAACTTCCGGACAAAAGACCTTAAAAGAGGCGGTCAGTGAAGCAATAAGAGACTGGGTTACAAATATTAAAGATACTCATTATGTACTTGGCTCTGCATTGGGACCGCATCCGTTTCCAACAATAGTCAGAGATTTTCAAAGTATAATTGGTAAGGAAACAAAAAAACAATTGCAGAAAAAGGAAAACCGTCTTCCCGATACCCTTATTGCATGTGTTGGTGGTGGAAGTAACTCTATAGGACTCTTTCATGAATTTCTGGAAGATGATACTGTAAAAATGATTGGAGTTGAGGCTGGAGGGAAGGGGAATGCAATTGGGGAACATGCTGCACGATTTGATGGCGGAAGATTGGGGATTCTTCAAGGAACCCGTTCTTATGTCCTGCAGGATGATGATGGACAAATTGCTTTGACTCATTCTGTTTCTGCCGGACTTGATTATGCAGCTGTAGGTCCTGAGCATGCAATGCTTCATGATAAAGGACGTGTAGAATATACAAGAGTCTCTGACAGGGAAGCATTAGAGGCATTTTGTCTGTTAAGCAGAAAAGAAGGTATAATCCCAGCTCTTGAAAGCAGCCATGCAATTGCCTACGCCCAAAAAATTGTACCAGAAATGGATGAAAATGAAATTGTTGTCATTAACTTGAGTGGACGTGGTGATAAGGATGTCAATCATGCTATCAAGGCAATGAAAGAAATGGGAATGTCTTTATGAAAAACTGCAGATCATGTAAAAATGAAGTAAGCGAGGATGCATATCAGTGTCCAAAATGTGGAGCTCCGTATCCTGCAAATCCATCATGGGATGGGTATGGTTTTGAATACAAATCAGATATTCAATTTGCGGGACTTCCACTCTTACATATATCATTTAAGTATAGACAAAACAGAGTTCCTGTTCCTGCTGTTGGAATCATTGCAATAGGTCAATTTGCTGCAGGATTTCTTACTATTTCTCAGTTTGGTTTTGGCTTTTTAAGTCTCAGCCAATTTTCAATAGGATTTTATGTTATTGCTCAATTCGCCGTCGCATATTCGATGATAGCTCAAATGGGTTTTTATCTAGAAGAGGGATATGGACAACTTATAAAATGCATACTTGACTTTGTTTAAACTATGATTGATTTAAAATACAATGCAGTAATACTTCGTTATCATGAAATTGGCTTAAAGAAAAAAAATCGCCATTTTTTTGAAGGAATGTTTATCCGAAATATAAAGGATAGGCTTTTGCAGGAAATAGAATACTTAACCTTTTACAGAGAGCGTGGGAGAATTATTCTGCATTTGCCAGATTTTAAAGCCTTTGATGACAGTGAAAAAGAATTGATACATAAATCTCTTCCGGATGTTTTTGGATTGGAAAGTTTTTCATTTGCCTTCTGGATTAAACCGGAAATGCATGCCATTGATAAAACTGTAATGGAGACATTTCCTAAAATATATGAAACTCTCATAAAACAGACTGATGATTTACTTACCTATAGAATGCGAGTTCGAAAAAGTATAAATAATTTTCCTGTCTCTTCACAAAAAATAGAAATATCATTTGCTGAAAAAATTCTGGATAAATATCCACGTTTGAAACTGAATCTTAATGAAGCTGAACTTTCTATTGGAGTTGAAATTAGATCAAAAATGGCATTGATATTTTATAGAATTTACCGTGGACCAGGAGGATTGCCTGTAGGAACATCACAACCAATTCTGGCGTTGTTGTCGGGAGGTATTGATTCTCCAGTCGCATGCTATATGGCTATGAAAAGAGGATGCACAGTAGATTACCTTACTTTTCACAGTGATCCGTATACACCCCCAGAAACCCTTGAAAAAATTGCTGATATTACAAGAATACTAGGAAGATACCAGAGACAGCGTTGTTTTATCGCATGTAACTTGTCAGAGGCACAAAAAGCCGTAAGAGATAATTGTTCAGAAAGATACAGAACAATTCTCTACCGAAGAATAATGATGAGAATTGCTTCTAAAATTGCAGAAGAAAGAGGGAAATACTGTCTTTTAACCGGAGAATCACTTGGACAGGTAGCCAGTCAGACTATTGAAAATCTAACCGTAATAAATGATGCAGCAGACAGATTGATTCTTCGTCCTCTTATCTGCTTCGACAAATTGGATGCTATTGCAGTTTCTGAAAAGATAGGAACATTCGAAGTTTCAAAAAGACAGGTGCCTGACAGCTGTACCGTCTTTGCTCCCACAGCTCCAGCAACAAGGGCAACCCTAAAACAAATCCTTGCAGAAGAAAAAAAACTGGATATGGATAAGCTTGTCAAATTAAGCCTAGATACAACGGAGATTATAGATTCTCGGAAAGTAAACCTTTAGTTAGATATTGCATGAAAAGCCTTTTTTTACTCTGTCGAAGGCTTTTTGTACAGCTATTTTCTGTTTGCCAGAGCTCCAAGTTATCGAGCAACTCAGATTCCCTTTTTTATCCAGGATATTATTCCACCTCATCTAAGGTCAATTCTTAAAAAAGAATCTCCGTTTTATCCCCACCGGGGATAT